>JACPQU010000036.1 GCA_016190305.1 Bacillota bacterium | reverse complement strand
GCCTACGCGGATCGCACGTTCCCCCTTTTCGTCGAACTGCACGCGATGCGGGAGATGACGTTCAACAAGATCACCCAGCCCAACCGCAACGGTCTTCTCGCCGCCTATCCCGGGGCCGATGGGGTCAAGACGGGGATGACCAGCCAGGCCGGCTACTCCCTGGTGGCCTCCGCCGGGCGGGAGGGGATGCGCCTGGTCGCCGTGATCCTCAAGGCCGAAAGCGCCGCGGTGAGGGAGGCCGAAGCCACCAAGCTCCTCAATTACGGCTTCCGCAACTTCGAGACGGTCAAGGTTCTGTCCAAGGGTGACGACCTGGGCGAGGTGCAGGTAAGGTCAGGAAAGGAAGAAACGGTCGGCCTGGTCGCGGAGGAAACCCTGGTCGCGACGATTCCCCGGGGCAAGGCCAAGGACATTGAGAGAAAGCTCGATGCTTCCAAATCATTGGAGGCCCCGGTGGAGAAGGGGGCCAAGGTCGGAACCGTTTCGCTGGTACTTGACGCCCAGGAGATCGGAAAAAGCCCGGTCCTGACGGCCGCAGCGGTCGAACGGGCGAGTTTGCTGGCCAGGTTGGTGAGGGCGGTATCCCGTTTCTTCGTCAGCCTGATCCGCAGGGTTACGGAATAGCCTGCAGGACGTGTTTTGATGTCTTTGGGGTTGGGCGGCGAAGCGCCGCCTGCCTCTGTTTTTCCGCCGTTGGATACCTCTTTCCACCTTTTACCGGACTAATTTTATCCATAGTCCCACATACTCTTTTCACGATCACAGGAACATTTTTAGGTTTTTAGATTATTGTCCTCAGCTAAATAACTCTTAATGGCAGGGATACCTATGATTTCATCGCGCGAGTTATGGACGGTGATTCACGGAATAGGCGTGGGCACCTTGTTTCTTTTAGCCTTTGCGGGCGGTCTGGCCGGTTTGTACAGTCTACGCCCTGAGTGGCTGACGGTTTCCGGTTTGGATGAGCGGCTTCGCCGGCTGAGAGCAGGAACTTGGGTAATGGCCGCTATGGCTTGGCTGACCGTAATCACCGGTACGTATATTGTTTATCCATGGTACCGGGCCAAGCCTCCAGCCGGGGCCGACTTGCTCCACTATCCCAGGTCTTTTCTCTTAGCGAACCCCAATACTGCTTTTTGGCACAAGTTTGGGATGGAATGGAAGGAACACGTGGCATGGCTGGCACCCATCCTTGCTACAGCGGTAGCATATATTGTCTTTCGGTACGGTGCCAGGATCAGTAATGATCCAAAACTCCGAAGGGCCTTGATCGTAATTTTCTCGATTGCCTTTGGAACCGCAGCGGTCGCAGGTTTGTTTGGAGCCTTTCTCAACAAGGTGGCACCCCTGCGCTAACGTTAAAAAACTATACGAAATTAAAATTGACGTCAAAATCCAAGATCCTCAAAATCCAGTCAAGGAGAGGATCTAATAATGGTAAAAAAGGAATCGCTTCCAAATGGGCCTGCTGCCGCAGCTCTCCTGGCTGCGGGTATCGGTAGCTTGGCCTTGGGACTCATCACGATCCTTGCCGAGGTAAGCGAAGCGATCAAGAATTTTTTGACTTTTTACCAGGTGGTCGGCCCCCTGAGCGGTAAAACCACTTTAGCAGTGGTTGCATGGATCATTGTTTGGGGGGTCCTGAACATGTTCTGGAAGAACAAGCAGGTTGATTTCGGTAAAGCTTTCATTGCCACGTTGATCACCGTAGGCTTGGGCCTCTTGGGAACCTTCCCGCCTTTTTTCACGTTGTTTGCCAGCGAGTAAGCTGAAGATGAGCTTTGATTGACGTTATGGATGGGCTTGGCTATACTTGAGTTTGCAACTGAGACCTGCTACGAGTTGACCAGGATAATTAAAAAGAGTTTGGCCATTTAAAATAGTTTGGGCGAATAGCTCAGCGGGAGAGCACCTGCCTTACAAGCAGGGGGTCACAGGTTCAAATCCTGTTTCGCCCACCAAGCATAAACCCGCCAGCCGCAAGGGTTGGCGGGTTTTTTAGTTCTTGCTCAACGAATCCAGCAGAGCCAGTAAGTTCTCAATGAGGACGGGTTTGATCAGGTGGTGATTGAATCCCGCTGCCTGAGAGCGACGCACGTCCTCCTCAGTGCCCCAACCGGTTAGAGCGATGAGCGGCACGTTCTGAAATCCCGGACGCTTTCGAATCCGTCGGGCTACTTCGTAACCATCCATGCCCGACATACCAATGTCCAACAATACCACGCTGGGTTTGAAGGTTTCGAGCATCTCCAGTGCGGTGGGACCGTCGTAGACAACTCGGACTTCTATCCCGGTTTCCTTGAGAAGCATACCGAAGGTATTGGCGAGGTCCCGGTTGTCGTCGATGAGCAGGACACAGTGCCTGGAAGCAACCGTGATTCGCCGATTCTTGGACGATGCTTTCTGGCGGGCTCTTCCTTCCACCAATGGCAGGCGGACAACGAACTCGCTCCCTTTTCCAGGTCCCTCGCTATGGGCTTCAACGTGACCGCCGTGGAGTTCGACGAGACTGCGTACCAGGGTCAGACCGATTCCTAACCCACTTTGAGTCCGAGCTACCGGACTTTCCCCCTGCTTGAACATACCGAAGATTTCGGGCAGCAGGTCTTCCGGGATACCGACACCGGTATCGCAAACAGATACCACCACACTTTCGGTTTCCTGCCGCGCGGTCAGCGAGATTTGCCCTCCCTCGTCCGTGAACTTACTGGCGTTATTAAGGAGATTGGCGAACACCTGCGCCAGGCGGACAGGGTCTGCCTCAAGAATAATTGGTTGCGGAGGAAGGGAAACACTCAACTGGTGCCCTGAACTCTCGATGGGCGATTTACTCAATTCGATGGCGCTCTCAATAACGTTACCCAGCAGGACCCGCTCCTTGCGTAGCTCGATGGTGCCCCGTGTGATGCGCGATACATCCAAAAGATCCTCGACCAACCGGGCCAGGTGGGCCACCTGCCGCTGCAGCACCTCGTAGACCTGTTCGGATTTAGGTTCAGGGGCCTTGAGCCGTCGCAAGAGTTGCACGCTAGTGTAGATGGAGGTGAGGGGGTTCCGCAGCTCGTGGGCCAAGGTCGCCAGGAAGTCGTCCTTTCGGCTGTCAGCCTCAGCCAATTCATCCAGGTGCCGACGTCCTTCCTGCGCGGCACGCTTGCGCTCGGTGATGTCCCGCACAATCCACGTGAACAGCTGCGACCCGACGTGGAATTCGCTCACGGCCAACTCCATTGGAAAGGTGGACCCGTCTTTGCGCTTGCCGGTGACCTCATGCCAGCCACCAAGGATCGTCGTCTGCCAGTTTTCTCCGTTATTGCTGCGGACACCCTCATCCTCACTCTGGTCGAATTCGTACAGAAGAACCTTGGCGTTCTGACCGATGGCTTCGGAGCGACTGTAACCGAAGAGTCTTTCCGCAGCAGGGTTGAACGACTGAATGTGCCCGCCTTTGTCCGTGGTGATGATCCCGTTCACAACCTTGTCCATAACAGAGCGCAGGCGCTCCTCAGCAGCTCGTAGTTCATTCTCGGTTCGCTTTAGGGCGTCGATATCCAGGAGTACGACGACAGCCCCGTCGATCTTGTGATCCGTGGTCAAATAGGGGTAGATGCGCAGGACATACCAATGATCGTTTCTAGCCCGGACCTCTTGCTCCAAAGGCTGCACCTCGGCGACAACCTTGCTCACCAACTCCTCGAAATCGGTCATTGGCACCGCTTCATTTAAGTAGCGGATAGACCGGCCGACATCCTTGGACACCAGGTTAAAGGTTTCCTTGGCTGATTCCGTGAACCGTCGGATACGCAGGTCGCGCCCGATCATGATGACCGGGATCTGGGTGCTCGCCAAGAGGTTGATCAAATCATTGTTGGTCTTGTCCAACTCCCCGTTAATATACTGGAGTCGTTCATTCACCGTTATTAGCTCTTCGTTGGTAGACTGCAGTTCTTCTTTGGAAGTTTCCAGCTCCTCGTTGGTGCTCTGGAGTTCTTCGTTGCTCGAGAGGATCTCCTCGTTAGCCGAACGCAACTCCTCATTGACCGCGTCCTGCTGTTCCATCATCGCCTGCAAATACTCTTTAGCAGTCGCAAGCTCTTGCCGTAGGACGGCCACCTCGGACCCTTCCTCGAAGGCTGGATGCTCGCCCTCTTTCTTGACGCTTTCTTCCACGGCAGCTGCGGCTTGGGCTCTTGCGTCCTGGTCGGGGGGAAGAGACCCAGGGTGGCTCGACTCGACTTCATGGAACAGGACCAGAAAGCACCGGTCCGCCACCTCTGCTCCTGCGGATGTGATGGGTATGGTCTCCACGCTGATTACGCGCTTCCCTCCGTTGGCACGCAGGCGTATGCCGTCGTGGCGGGCGGGCCGCTTATGTTCCTTGGACTCGGCAAGGGCTCTGCGAAGCGCCGTGAACAAGTCTGTGCGAACCATCTTGAGCAGGTTCATCGTCGGCTCACCGGGTGGAGGCCCGAGGTATGGGCTGGTTTGTCCATGAAACCGCACAATGTCAAGATTTTCGTTGACAAGCACGCCCGGTGGGGTGAAGCGGCGCAGCAGAATGCGGTCGGCCTCTCTTTGGAAACCCGGTGGGCTGGACCCGGTCGAGTCTGGCCACCGGGTGGCTATGGCTAACCCGGATTGCTTATCGCCGACAGCGAGGTCCAAAATTCGCGAGGCCCCTGTAGTCTTCTTGGCATAGATCTTGTACTTTCGATCTATCACCTCAAACAAATCTGTGTGCTCACCTACCGACTCGGCTGACCCGAGCACAAGAAAGCCCGGGACATTCAGGGCGTAATGAAACAAGGGTACGACCCGCTTCTGCACCGGAGTCGCGAGGTAAATAAACAAATTGCGACAACTGATCAGATCGAGATGGGAGAAGGGCGGATCAGCCGTTATGTTCTGCCGCCCGAAAATACATAGGTCACGGACCGACTGGTCGATTCGATATAAGTGATCCTCTTTATGAAAAAATCGGCGCAACCGACCCGGAGACACCTCAGCCTCGATGCTCTCGGGATAGACGCCGGCACGGGCCTTCTGCAGTACGCTCTCATTGACGTCGGTGGCGAAGATCAGAACTGGTGGCCGTCCGTGCCTATCATCGTAAAACTCCAAAAGAGCTATGGCCAGTGAGTAGGGCTCTTGGCCGGTGGAACACCCCGGAACCCAGATGCGCAAGGGCATCGAGGAGGATTTACCTTCTACCAGTCTGGGGAAGACAATAGTCTTGAGAGCATCGCCCATATCGGGCTCGCGAAAGAAGGAGGTCACGTTGATCAGCGAGTCGTGGTACAGCGCCTCGACTTCCGTCCGCTCCGCCTTGAGCAACTGGTAATAGTCAGATAGCGAGCGTCTCGAACGGATAGCCATACGGCGCATGATCCTCCGTCGGATGGTGGTATCCCGATAAAGACTGAAATCGACGCCGGCGAACGAACGCACCATCCTGAGGATCGCCCTGAATACCTGGTCGTCCGCCTCGGAGACCTCGACTCGGGATTCGGACATCAGGTGAAGGTGGGTTCTGATCTCCGCCAGGCGCTGCGCGATCGCCTCGGGTGCCAGGACGTAATCCACGTAACCGTTATCGATGGCGTTGCGCGGCATGTCGGGGTGCTCGGCGGACATCTCGTCCTGCGCAAAGGTGATCCCCCCTGCCTCCTTGATCGCACGTAGCCCAACAGTGCCATCAAAACCCCCACCGGAGAGCACAACCCCAATCGCCAACGCCGATTGATCTATAGCCAGAGTTTGGAACAGGTGATCGATTGTATAGTATGGGCCGGGTCCAACGCCGCGCGGTGTCACGTACAGGATGCCCTGTGCGAGAGTCAAGTTGCTGCCGGGCGGGATCACATAGAGGTGATTAGGGCGCACCGCCAGACCGGTGGAGGCTTCGATGACCGGCATTGGCGTGACCTTGGCTAGGATGCTGGCCAGATAGCTGGGCTGTTGTGGGTCGAGGTGTTGAACGAACAGGAACGCCAGCCCGGTGTCGGAGGGTAAGTGCTCCAGTAGTTTCTTGACAGCACCCAGGCCGCCCGCGGAAGCGCCGATGCCGACCACCGGAAAGAGAGCAGCCTCTTCAAACTCGTTCTCCAGTTCCTTAGAATTCTGCGGTGATTTCCAGTTTGTTTGATCGTCAGATGATCCTTTTTGGGTTACCATGACTGACCTCCGCATACAGTCATGTAGATGTCGTACTACGCTATACCTAAGACGAAGACTAGGTGACCCGTTGCCCTTTGGCTCCCCCATAAAGGCCGGGGGCGATTCAATACCCAGCCGGTGTGACGGAACTTCAGGCCCCGGACGATATGGCCTGCCGGATCGGCTCAAAGGCTGATGATCGACCCGTTATGCCGCAGAGTTCTTCTCCCACCCCGGACTCCCCTCCCAATTCAGTCTCCAAGATTGGGTGGTGAAGTCTAAAAATGCTTTCCAATGTCCTATCCATTTCCGGCACTGCAATGCGCTCCTTGTCCCTAATCGTGCAACCTGCCAAGATTAGGCCAAACTCAACCAACTTGGGATATTATCCATGAGCCACGACCCAGACGCAGCAAGGACTAAGAGGGGTCTCGCGAGAGCAGCGGATCTTTTACCACCTGTACAAGTACATAACCTGCCATCCAAATCCAAACAGGTGTTTGGTGTGTGAATGGTGTGTGAACTCGGGACAAGACTAACCATTCTGGGAGCAACCCGCTCCGGTTAGAGCCCGGGCTCGATTCGGACAATCTCCTCCCCGCCGACGCGCTCCCAGTGCACCCGGGCGCCCAAGGCCTCGCCCACGTCTCGGATAGGCAGGTAAATCTTGCCTTCGACCCTTACGGCCTGAGTGTTAAGTTCCTGGTCGGCGACGAAGACGCGAATCCTGGCGGGTCCCGGCTGAACGCCGGCCTCTCTCCAGACTTGTTCAAACTCAAAGAGTCTACCAGGGCAGGAGGTGGCCGACACGCCTCGGTGGAGCTTGACCTTTTCCCGGCCGAATTCAAGGCGGTCCAACAAATCCCGAAGGGCTTGGTACTGTTCTGAGGTCGGCGGCTGATGTTCGAAGTTTCCGATAAGCACGATCCCCAGGTGCGTCCGGTTCCACGGTTGCCCCGCATGGGCTCCGTCTTGATCATCCGGGCGCCCGCGCTCCACCTGGCCGGTGGGGTAGATCCCCCAGTGGTATCCGATCCCCCGCCAACCGCGCTCCCGGTGCCAGCGGTCGATATCGGCCATAGTGGTCGTAGAGGCTGGAGAAGCCGAATGGTGGATGATCGCGCCTTGCCACGTCCTGGCCATTCTCTTGACCCCCTCTGAATATCTTGCTTGTCGATAACTCTATGGCCTGTCTTCCATTTGCATTCGCTGTACCCGTCCTGCAATACCGGTAAAGAATCTCAATGCCAGTTGCCTTCCTCTGTTTAGAGTTGCCTGAATTTACCATGCAGTTTCCGTAGGCGACAAGTCTTTTTACCCGAACTCCTAAAACCAGCCTATTCATTTCAACAATTCCATCTGAAGAATTTCTGTGGCAATACTGCAGGCCGAATATCGCACCTTTCTCTTTTCTGTTTGGTATGGGGTAAACTGGGGGAATTTTGGATGAGCGGCCGTGTTTTAGCCATAGGGATTGTAATCGGATTTTTGGTCGCAATCATCGGAGTCTGGTGGTTAGTCACCACTATTGAACCGGGTTCACCCGTGCTTAAAAATCCGGAAACCTTGCCTGAAAACCGGGAAAAACCAAAGGAACTGAAGGAACCGGAGGAACCCAAGGAACCGGAGGAGCCGATACAATTGAATGAACCGAAATTGCCGGATCATCCTTGGACCGCGGACCTTGTGGAACCTCGACACGACCGCCCGTTGAAAGGGGACTATCACCGGACGTCAGAGATGGACCTGGACAGGGATGGGGTCATCGAAACCCTGCACCTGGTCGCGGAGGTAAGCAAGTTAGACCCCCATTTGAAAGGTTTGAATCAGGACGACTTTATCTGGGATGACGGGCAGCCCTGGCAGGTTTATATCGAAGAACCGACCGGCGAGCAAACCCGGATCTATTCCCGCTTCGTCCAGCACGGGTGGGTGGATGTCATGGCCGTTCAAGCTGCCGAGGGGCTTAACGATCCCACGAATAAAAAGGGAATTGTTGATATCCTCATCCTGGTGCGGAGCGGGCGTAAGTCTATACGAGGCAAGGTACACGTTGCCGGGGCAGGCGAAGGCCCGGATCGTCCGTGAAGCATTGGGGCTCTGGACCACGCCGGTAATGAAATGAACGTTTCTTGACGAATGTTCATCGTTACGGCAACAACTCTTCAGGTTATAACGGAACGGTTACCCGGGAAGAACGGCAATGGCATCGATCTCGATGAGCAATTCCGGCCGGGCCAGGCCGGCGACGACCAGCAGGGTGCTGGCCGGCGCGGAGCCCAGCGGGAAGTAAGAACTCCGCTGGTCCCGGACGGCGTCAAGATAATCCCGCGACGTGACATAGGTGGTGATCTTGACCACCCGGTCCATTCCGAGGCCTTGTGAGGCGAGGCACGCTTTGAGATTCTCGTAGACCTGCCTCGCTTGGGCGGCAGCATTTCCCACCCCGACGATATTTCCCGCAGGGTCGAGGGCGATCTGGCCCGCGATGTACAGGGTCTTTCCTGCCTTGACGATATGGGAGTAGGCTGTACCAGGCTTATGGATTCCTTCCGGGTTGATCCTCTCCATGTTCGTTGACCCCCCTTGAAATTTGTCATCATCTTTGGAACTTACACCCATCCGGCAAGGGATCCTTTTGAAAAAAACGTATCTTTAAGTGTGTCGCCATTGCGGAAATTGCGGGAAAACGTCAAGCCCTGCCCTGGATGTCTAGACCGACTGCCGAAAATATACGGAGGTGATTGGTTTGGCTTACTGCGGAAAATGCGGTAACCAGGTGGAGGAAGGCGATTCTTTCTGCTCTTCCTGCGGAACGAGAGTTACGAACGGGTCGGCATCTCAGTCCCAGTTAGGGGGGCCTTATCCCCAAATCAATCTTTCGGCATCTCCCGCATCAAAACCAGCAGAGAATATGCAAACTGCAGCCAAACAAGTGCTGCACTTTCAAATCGCCCTGGCCGCTCTGTTTGGTTTGGCCCTGACGATGGGCGATATTTTGGGCCTCATACTTAGCGGCGGGATGATTGCTTTACTCCATTTCGGAGCCTATAAAACGCTGCTATCCGGCAGCAAGGGCAACGCAGGCAATGTCGTCATCGGCTGTACATTCGCTGCAGCGACCATCGGCCTCTTGGTTCTGGTGATCATCAGGGGAACGCCTTTTATCGGCATGCTTGATCTGGCGGCCGCTGCTTTTGGTTACAAGGCCTGGCGGGCTATAGATAAAATTTGACGATTTTTCAACTCGAATCTTGTCTCCTTGATTCGCAAGACTCGCAGGAAGCCGGATGGGATTTTATGTAACTACCCGATCCCTTGATCCTTTTTGGATCCGGAGGTAGAATTGGGTTTGGGACGAAAGATTGCACAAAGGAGCCTGATAGACCCAAAAGTACAAGCTTCACTGAAAAAACTAGTTGGTCGGGTGCCCCTCGAGGGTGAATAAGGGAAGCCGGTGAGAGTCCGGCGCGGTCCCGCCACTGTAACCGGGGAGCCTGTCTGCCGTAAGACCATAGAGCCACTGTTTCCGGATCGGAAACGGGAAGGCGTGGCGGCAGGCGAGGATCCGGGAGCCAGGAGACCTACCCGCCCATACGTACCAGCGCGACCTTCGAAGGAAGGGTCCGGTACTCCTTACGCGTACACCAGGCCCCCGACCGAAATGGTCGGGGGCTTTCTTCGTGACGCGGTGGACTTCTTGGTACCGGGAAAAAAGGGGGAGTTTGACCGTGTTTCGAGTTTGCTCCTGGTTTCGCTTCGCCCAGTCCAAGCTGGTTTTGATCGCCGCCGGTGTCTTCCTGGCCCTGTTCCTGCAAGCCGTTCCGACCAGCCTCCCCGGATCCCACGCTGCGAGGCCGGTCTCGGCCGAGGTGGCTGCGGCCCCTGGAGAGTACGTTGTCAAGTTCAGTTCGGGCGATGATTCCACCCTGCCCATAATCGCGGGGGAGACCAGGGACCTCGTCTTCGAAGTTATGGAGGCGGGGACCGGTGCGCCGGCTCCGGACGCTTCCCTGGAGGTCGAGATCAGGCATCTCGGGAGCCGCCGGCGGATCATCGGGACCGATCTTCCGTACCTGGAGGGCTCCAGGATCCTGTCGGTCACAACCGCCGTGTCCGCGGGCAGGTGGGTGCTGGAGGATTTCCGCTTCCCCATCCGTGGAACCTACGGCTTGTACGTGAGGGCATATGGTTCCGGACCGGATGAGGGTCAACCAGGCCAAGCCGGGGTTGCCCCCATTGGCCAGGACGAATTCAAGGTGGCCGTCAGGGAAGATCCCCAGAAGTTCCTGTGGAGCGGCCTCCTTCTCGGCGGTTTGCTGCTTTTCGGTTTGGTGGTCGGCTGGCTCTATGGCCCGGAATTCCTGGGCTGGAAAAGGGGAAGTTCTGCGGGCCCAAATCCCGGAGCCGTACGGGGTGCCCTTACCCTGCTCCTGCTCCAGGGTTTACTCCTGTCGGCGGCCGGCGGGGTCTCCGGTGTGGTCCATGCCCACGGCGAGCCGCACCCAGCCGGACTGGGACTTCACGAGACGGCCGGGGGCCGGATCCGGCTGCAAACTTCCCCCGCGGATCCCAGGATGGATGCCCCGGCAATGGTGAACCTGGAGGTCTTCGGGGACGACGGGCAACCGCTTTCCGGCGCCCTCCTCGAGGTCGAGATGGTTATGGAAGAACATGGCCAGGTGGAGAAAATGTTCAAGCTCAGCCTCCTGGCCCCTCAGGGCCAAACCACGTTTCTTTATCACTTTCCCGAGGGAGAGGAGTTCACGGCGGGGATCTCGGTTCGGCCCGCTGAACCTGAGGATCCGACCTCCTTTGAACCCTTTGAGGGCCAGGTGGAGCTGGGAATCGCCCCGGTGCAGCCCACCTTGGCGAGGCGCCTGAAGGACTTGGCCTTGCTGATGGGGACGTTCCTTCTTGGGTTCGTTGCAGCGGCCCTGATCCAGCGGCGCCGATTCATTGCTCGATATGCGTGACAGTCCCCATATGCGTGAAGCGGGCCTGGTAGGAGAAATAGTGCCCGGTATGCGTGGGCGTAACCGGTATGTGTAATCCGATGCCTGACCGACATATTGCTTTTATGGGTGGGCCGGCTGACCGGATCGGCCCAAATTATAGCCTGGTGAAATAGAGTCTACCGAAATAGGGGGGAGCAGTTCAGTGTTTCACGCTGTCAGGGAGGCCACCAGGACCAGGCTCAGGGAGGTCAACATCTTTGGTTTCGTTTTCTCGGCCAGGTTCCAGGTTGTGGCCATCACCGTCTTCCTCGCCGCCGCCCTGTACGCCGTCTTCTTTTCCGCGTACCCGGCCACGCATGACTTTTTCCACGAACTCAGGCACGCCACCGGATTCATCGGCTGCCACTGAGTCGCGGGACAGGGCCGGGATGGAGGAACTGGAGCGCTGGCTGGCTGGTTTGGACAAGGGTACCCGGGCTTTCAGGGTTACCTGGGAGCGGCTTGTGCTCCGAAGGAGCGCGCCCTTCGGAAGGACTGTGGCGGCCGGCGATGATCAAGCAACAAAGGATGCAATTCGCTTCCTTTCCCGCCTGGAGCGAAGCCTGGGAGCTAATATGACCAGCCTCTACTTCCGCCGCCTGGCGATCTGGTTCACCCCCGGCGATCCCCATCGGGGCTCGGTCAAGGGGGCCCTGTCCCTGGTGAGAGGGCTGGGGGGCTGTACCCGCCAACTGCGGGACCTGGCCGCTTCGGAACTCAGGGCCAAGGTCGGGGGCAGGGAGATCCCCCTCGCGTTCCGGGACCGGGAGCGCCGCGTATTAGAATCCTGGTACCGGCACCTTGACGGGGTTCGCCGCGAGGCGCTGTTGGTGGGGGAACGGGTGGAGTCCCAAGGGAAAGAGCTGGATCAGATCTTGCCAGGGCGGGCTGCAACAACTTCGACCATCCGCTCCCTGGCGGTCGGCCTCTCGCTCTACGTGATCCTTTCCTCCATTGGGCGCCTGGCCGGCCGGCCGGAGGAGTTGCCGGCGGCCTCAGCCTTGGTAAAGGGTTGGTGGGATCGAAGGACTCTTCTCACGCGGGAGACCCTGGCTTCGGCGGGGCCGGATGGCATCTTCCACCCCTCGAACCGTTACTACCTCCTTAACCCGGGCTTCGGGCTCCGGGAATGGAAGGGCGGCAAGGAAGAACAGGCGTGAAGCTGACGTTAAACATTAATCCGCTGGAGGAAGGTGTAAGGCGAACGGAACGGGCGTTAAGGGGCAGGAAGGGTGGGGCACACGGAAAAGGCGGCGAACGGGCCGGATCTGAATAGCGGGGAAGAGGCATCGGGGTACGTCCTGCCGGAAACGACCGATTCCATCAGGATTCCTTCGGCCTTGGTCGAGCAGGTGATCGGACAGGAGGAAGCGGTCGAGATTCTCAGGCGGGCCGCCCGGCAGCGACGCCATCTCTTCCTGATCGGCGAGCCAGGCACCGGCAAAAGCATGCTCGGGAAGGCCCTCTCGGATCTCCTCTCCCGGGAGCCCCTGGTGGACGTTCTGGCAGAACAGAACCCTTACGATCCCTTCCAGCCCCTGGTTCGGGTCGTCCCGGCGGGGGAAGGACGCCGCCACACCGGGCGGTTCCAGGCCAGGGGCGGCGGCGATCCGGTGTCGGACTTCCCTTGGGGCCCGGATCCAGGGATCCGGAGGCGACGGAAAGCTGCCCGCTGGTTTTTCCTGGGCTTTGCCTTTCTCCTGGCGGCGCTGGCTCCGTGGTGGGCCTTCGCCCGCTGGAACGCGTCCTACTCCCCCACCGTGGGAGCCATCATGTTCCTCTCTTTTGCCGTGAGCGGCGTAGCCGGTTTTGGACTGCTCGCCTTCCTCCTTGCGCAGGGGCGTCCGGGAGGGGGGCACCGCACGGATCTCTCCCAGCCCGCCCTGATCGTGGACAACGGAGGGTGGGAAGGAGCGCCCTTCTGGGATGGATCCGGAGCCCACGCCGGGGCGCTTCTGGGGGATGTCCTCCACGACCCTTACCAGTCAGGAGGCCTGGGGACCCCGCCCCACATCCGGGTGGTAGCCGGCCTGATCCATAAGGCGCACCTGGGGGTTCTTTACGTCGACGAGATCGGCACCCTGGAACGCCACACCCAGCAGCAGCTCCTCACGGCCATCCAGGATGGGGAATTCGCCATCACCGGGCAGAGCGAGACCTCGGCAGGGGCCATGGTCCGGACCGCGCCCGTCCCCTGCCGGTTCCTCCTGGTCGCCGCCGGGAACAAGGAAACGGTGGCCGGGCTCCATCCCGCGCTCAGGTCCAGGATCAGGGGCTATGGATACGAGGTCTTGCTGCGGGAGACTATGCCCGATTCGCCGGCCAACAGGTACAAGCTGGCGATCTTCGTGGCCCAGGAAGTGGGTAAAGACGGGAGGATCCCGCCCTTTCACCGGAGCGGGCTCGAAGAGATCATCGGGGAGGCGCGGCGGATGGCGGGTAGCCAAGGCGGGCTCACCTTGCGCTTGCGGGATCTGGGGGGGCTGGTGAGGGCCGCGGGTGACCTGGCCGCGGAGGAAGGATCACCCCTTGTCGAAAGCCGCCATGTGCTAAAGGCCCTGGCGGCGATCCGCAGTATGGAGCGCCGCCTCTCGGAATCGAAAACAACCAATCAAGGGAGCTGACGGGATGAGATTGCTCGAAAGAACGCTGGCGGAGATTGGCAAACCGGATGGGTCGGCCATAGCGGCTGCGCGCAAACGGCTCGACAACCTGACCAAGCCCCTTGGGAGCCTGGGCGTCCTAGAGGATCTGGCGGCGAAGCTGGCGGGGATCAGCGGGAAGACCGTTCCCCCTGCCGGCTGGCCGGTGGACAAGGCCGTGGTGGTCATGGCCGGGGACCACGGGGTGACGGCCGAGGGCGTATCGGCCTACCCGCAGGAGGTCACCGTCCAGATGATCGCCAACTTCGTCCGGGGCGGCGCAGGGATCAACGTCCTCGCCCGGCAGGCCGGAGCGCGGGTGGTCGTGGTGGACATGGGAGTGGCCGGGGAAGTGGCCGACCCCGCGGTCTTGTCGCGCAAGATCCGGCCTGGTACGCGGAACATCGCCGCGGGCCCGGCGATGGACAGGGAGGACGCCGTTGCCGCCCTGGAGGCCGGGATCGCGGTGGCTTCGGCAGAGGTCGAGAAAGGAGCCGCGCTTTTGGCCACCGGGGACATGGGGATCGGGAACACCACCCCCAGCAGCGCTATCACGGCCGCTTTCGCCGGGATGCCTGTGCAGACGCTGGTCGGATCCGGCACGGGGATCGACGGGGAACGCCGCCGGGACAAAGTTGCGGTGGTCGAACGGGCTTTGGCCGCCAACAGCCCGGATCCCAGGGACGGGATCGCGGTCCTGGCCGCCCTCGGCGGCTTCGAAATCGGGGGACTGGCCGGATTGATCCTCGGGGCTGCGGCCCGGCGGGTGCCGATCATCATCGACGGTTTCATCGCTGGGGCGGCCGCCCTGGTCGCCGCCAGGATCAAGCGGGAAGCGACCTCTTTCATGATCGCCTCTCACCTCTCCGAGGAGCCCGGGCACCGCATCTGCCTGGAACTGCTGGGACTGGAACCGGTGCTCCGGTTGCGGATGAGACTCGGGGAGGGGACAGGCGCCGTCCTGGCCATGAACCTGGTGGAGGCCTCCGCCAGGATCATCAGGGAGATGGCCACCTTCGGCGAGGCGGGGGTTTCCACGGCCATCGAGGGGTAGCCGGCGGCAGGGCATGCGGTAGAGTATAGGGGATGGATGTGCGGCCGGGAACCGTGGTCGGGCAGGCCGGCCGAAGGCCGCAGGGGTGAGAGGGGCAGGGACAAGCCCGGGAACCGGCATAGAAGTCCCAGGAATTGGGCATAGGAGTCCCAGGAATTGGGTTTGGAGGAATGCGATAATGCAAACTGAATCCGTAAGAGCGATCCTCCTTCTCGGCCATGGCAGCAGGGCTCCCAAGGCCAACGTGGCCATCAGGAAGGTGGCCGAGCACCTCCGCTTGCGAGAGGAGTACCCCATTGTGGAGGTGGCTTTTCTCCAGTTATCGCCCCCGTCAATTGAAGAGGGGATGGCAACCTGTGTCTCCCAGGGTGCGACCTCGGTGCTGATGCTCCCCTACTTCCTCCACTTCGGCCTCCATGTCCAGGAGGATCTTCCCAGCGTCGTGGATACCTTGCGAGGCAGGTATCCGGGGGTGGAGATCACCCTTGGCCACCATATCGGGTTTCACCCCAAGCTGGTGGAGATCGTCGTGGAGCGGGTTCAAGAGAGCGAGCGGGAGAGCGAAAGGGAGAGCGAGGAGCGCGAGGAGATTGCGTCGCTGAAGGCCGGCCGCTGACAACTGGCAGGTCGGACGCTCGCGGTGCGGCGGTCCGGCCGCCGGAACCGGGCATCCGCCCGGAAAGAGGTTTGTTCAGGAGGGGGTAGGGAAGGTTGGACCTGGTTCTGGTGGGCTTGAGCCACCACCGGGTGCCGGTGGAGGTGCGGGAGAAGTTCTCGGTCCCGGCCGGAGAGATGGAGCCGGAGTTGCGGCGCCTGCTCGAGGCGGCTCCGGAGCTACGTTCCGCCGTCATCCTCTCCACGTGCAACCGGGTGGAGGTCTACGCCCTGGCGACCCGGGTCCACGCGGGGTTCCGGGTGTTGATCAGTTATCTCTCCAGGCGGTCGGGTTTGGACTATTCTTCTTTTCGTACTCACCTGACCCTCCTATCCAACGCCCGGGCGGTGGAGCACTTGCTGAGGGTCGTTTCCGGCCTGGACTCCCTGGTGCTCGGGGAGGATGAGATCCTGGGACAGGTGCGGGCTGCTTACATGGCGGCCGGCCGCGCCGGGGCCACCGATGCGGTGCTCAACGGGCTCTTCCAGAGGGCCCTATCCCTGGGAAAACGGGTGCGGACCCTGACCGGGATCAACAACGGCCGGGCGTCGATCCCGGGAGCGGCGGTCGCCTTGGCCCGGTCCGTGACAGGCGGAGGGGGCCGTGACCTGGCGGACCGGACGGTGCTGGTGGTGGGTGCGGGGGCCATGGGCAGGCTGGCTGCCGGTCTCATGCGCGACCGCGGCGCCGGCAGGATCTTGGTGGCGAACCGGAACCTGAAAAGGGCCGAGGAACTGGCCGGGGAACTGGGCGGGACGCCCGTATCCTGGGATTCTCTCCGGGAAGCCCTGTCGGAGGCGGACATTGTGATCTGCTGCACCAACGCCCAGGGGTACGTCGTGACCGGGGACATGCTCCGCAGCGTCGCCGGCGAACGGCGCTCCCCCCTTTGCCTCATCGATATCGCGGTTCCGCGTGACGTGGAGCGTGATGTTGAGGCTGAACTGGATCCGAACGGGAAATGCCAAATCCGGCTGTTCGATATCGACGACCTCCACCGGGTGGTCGAGGACTCCAACCGGGAGCGGTTGGCGGAGGCGGAGAAAGCGGAGGCCTTGGTTGAGGCCGAAACGGAGGCCTTCGTGAAATGGTGGCGCGAGCGCGAGGTGGCCCCCTACCTGAAGGCTCTCCGGGAGAGGGCGGAGGAACTCCGGCTTCGCACCACCGGCCGTTTCGAGCGGGACCTGGCCGCCCTCTCCCCCCGGGAACAGGCCAAGATCGAACAGTTCACACGCTCCCTGATGAAGGGGTTCATCCGCGGCCCCCTGGAGGCTCTTAAAGAGCTGGCCTCTGCCGGGGGGGAGTACCCGGCGGGTCTGGAGATGGTCTCCCGCCTCTTTGAGCTGGACAAGGATATGGGCACGGATACGAGCCCAGACACGTACCCAGGCCAGGACCCAGACACGTACCCAGGCCAGGACCCAGGCACCGGTTCAGGCGCGGGATCGAGCACCGTCACCGGTCCGGGCACGGGTTTGGATACAAACACGGGCCCCGCGGATTCGGGTATGGTCCGCGATGCGGATGAAGGCGGTGAGCGGGATGCCCCGTAAAGCCAGGCCCGGTGAGACGGCGGGGAGAAAGCTCCGCTACGGTTACAGCACCGGCACCTGCGCCGCCGCCGCCGCGAGGGCTGCGGCCATTTGTCTCCGGGACGGGGCGGCCCCCGCGGAGGTGGAGGTGACTCTGCCGGGCGGGGACTCGGCGGTGATCCCGATCCGGGACGGCGGCTTGGGCTCTGTGGGCCTCCCGGGGGTGGATGCACAGGCTGCTTTTCCTGCGTCGGCTTGGGCCTCGGTGATCAAGGACGCGGGGGATGATCCGGACGTGACCCATGGTGCCGAGATTAGGGCGGAGGTATTTCCCGGGCAAGGCCCCGGGATCGCCATCGAGGCCGGTGAGGGAGTCGGAACCGTTACCAAGCCGGGATTAGGGATCCCGGTGGGCGAACCGGCCGTGACCGCGGTTCCGCGCCGGATGATCACCCGGGCCCTGGAGGACCTGCTGCCCGGAGCCAGGGTGGTCGTCTCGGTGCCGGAAGGGCTGCGGTTGGCCGAGAAGACCATGAACCCGCGGCTCGGGGTCGTGGGCGGGATCTCGATCCTGGGGACGACCGGGATCGTGGTGCCCTACTCCACCGGCGCCTACCGGGCCTCGGTCAGCCGGGCCCTGGATGTCGCCAGGGCATCGGGCTGCCGCAAGGTGGTGCTGACCACCGGGAGCCGCAGCGACAGGGCGGCGCAGGAGGAGTTTGGAATCGATCTTCCGGAGGAAGCCTTCGTCGTGGCCGGGGATTTCACAGGCTACGCGGTAAAGGCAGCGGCCCGGAAGGGTTTCGACCGGGTATCGGTATGGGGGATGATCGGTAAGATCTCCAAGCTGGCCGCCGGCATTTTTCAGACCCACGCCTACGCAGGACGGGTGCCCTTCCGCCTGCTGGCCGATGTGGCCTCCGCCGCCGGGGCCGGCCTGGAGACGACCCGCCTGATCGAGGAGTCCGGAACCGCCCGCCTGGCGTCCGAACTGATCGCCGCCGCGGGGGCGGGCGACGCCTTCCGGCGGCTGGCCGGGCAGGCGGCCATGCGACTGGCGGGACACGCGGGAGAGGCCGTCGAGGTGGAAGTGGTGATCGTCGGTTTCGACGGTTCGATCCTGGCGGGATCCGCCGGCCTGGGGAGGTCTACTGTTGAGCTTTGATCAGGCGCCGGGCGGTCAAGAAGAAATAGGGAGCTGCGATCCGGAGAAGATTCCGGAAAAGATCCTGGTCATTGGAGTGGGCCCCGACGGGCCGTCTGCCCTGGGGGACCGGTGGCGGAAGGCGGTGCTCTCGGCCTCGCTGCTGGCGGGAGGACAGTACCTGCTGGACATGTTTCCCGATGCGGGGGGACGCCGCCTGCCCATCCGCGCAGGCCTCGGCAGCCTGGCCGCGGCCATCCGGGAAACCCGCGCCGAAACCCGAATGGGAACCCGCGCGGAAATCGACGCTGAAACCTGCCCGGCTGACCCCGGGAATGGAAGGATCGTCGTCCTGGCGTCGGGGGATCCGGGTTTCTTTGGGGTCGCTTCCTTTCTGCTCCGCGAGTTCGGAAGGGAACAGGTGGAGATCGTTCCGGCGGTGAGCTGGGTGCAGCTCGCCTTCGCGCGGATCGGGGAAACCTGGGAAGACGCGGCTTTCTTCAGCGTCCACGGGCGGTCCCTGGACGAACTGGCGGGGCTGGCCCAGGGACTGAATCCGGGACTGACTCGCGAAACCACCGGGGGACCGGGCGAGGGGCCGGGCCGGAACGCAGCCATCCGGAAACTCGCCATCCTGACCGATCACAAGCACAATCCGGCCGCCGTGGCTTCTTTTCTCCTTTCCCGGGGGGTGCCCGACTGCCCTGCCTTCGTGTGTGAGCGCCTCGGGAGTGAAGAAAGAGAGCGGATCTGGGAGGGGACCTTGCGCATAATGGCCCAAGAAAGCTTCGATTATCCCAACATCGTGATCCTCAAGCCGGCTCCCGGCAGCCTGTTGTCCGAAGCCGAAGACGACCTCACCGCGTTGAAATTATCCGCCCGGCCCGTCGGGGCCGGACCCGGAAACTCAGCCCGTCCGAACGAAAACGCAGCCCGACTAGTCACCGGGATCCGTGATGAAGAGTTTCAATTCCGCGCTCCGCGCCGGGGGATGATTACCAAGCGTGAGGTGAGGATTCTCTGTCTGGCCTCTCTGGGTCTCCGCGAGGACAGCGTGGTGTGGGACGTGGGGGCCGGATCCGGGTCGGTGGCCGTGGAAGCGGCCCTGGCCGCGCCGCGCGGCCGGGCGGTCGCCTTTGAGCGGAACCCGGAGGCGGTGGAGCACATCCGGGCCAACGCGGCTCGTTTCGGAGCCGTCAACCTGGAAATCAGGCAGGGGGAAGCGCCGGAGACCTTCGAGGGAGCCCCGCCGCCGGACGCCGTCTTCGTGGGCGGCTCGGGAGGGCGTCTCCGGGAGATCCTGCGGACAGCGGCTGCGCGTTTGACTCCCGGCGGCCGGCTGACGGTCAACGCCGCAACGGTGGAGACCCTGCATCAGACCCTGGCAGCCCTCAAAGAAGCGGGTTTCGCCCCGGAGGTCATCCAGGTGCAGGTTTCCCGGGGGCGCGACCTCCAGGGACTGACGCGGTTCGAAGCCCTGGATCCGGTCTGGATCATCACGGCCGAAAAGGGGCAAGGAGCCGCCATCGGGGAAGTCGCTACCGTCGAAGTCGCCGCCAGGGGAAACCCGGGTCAAGGCGAAGCAGGAACACTGGGAACCCTCGGTACGCCGACGGGAACGGGACCGGTCGGAACATGCGGAATCGACAATCCCGGGAACGAGGTAGAACAGGACGCGATGGAAGCAATGGGTGCGATAGGTGCGAACGATGCAAACGGTACAAAGGTTTCGGATGCTGCAAAGGTTGCGAAGGGAGAACCGGCAGTCGGGCCTGGGTCCCTCATCGGGATCGGGGTGGGGCCCGGGGACCCGTTCCTTCTGACGGTCGGGGCCCGTGAGGTCCTGAGCCACGTTCCGGTCGTCTGCTTTCCCCGTAAGTCGAGCGCTCACCGGAGCTACGCCTTGTCGGTGGTGGAGGATCTCCTCCACCCGGGCGTGCAGGAGTTGATTCCCCTCGATTTCCCGATGACCAGGGACCGCGCCGCCCTGACCGAGGCATGGCGGGAGGCGGCCCGCTGCGTGGCCGAACGGCTTCTCCGCGGCCACCATTGCGCCTTTTTGACTGAAGGGGATCCCGCTTGGTATAGCACCTGGACTTACTTGGCCGAGGAGGTCAAGCAGCTCTCCCCGGGCTCCCCGATCAGCGTGATCCCCGGGATCTCCTCCATCTCCGCTGCTTCGGCGGCGGCCCTCCTGCCGCTTGCCGTGGAGGACGAAGGGGTGGCGGTGCTGCCGGCGAGCGCCGGGCCGGCCAGGATCGAGGCGGCCCTGAAAGCCTTCGAGACGGTGGTAATCATGAAGCTCGGGGAGCATCTGGATACGCTGATCGATCTCCTCGACCGCGAGGGTCTGGCCGATGGGGCGGTCTACGTGGAGCGGTGCGGCACGCCATGGGAATACCTGACCAGGGATGTCGGCGCTCTGCGGGGGAAGAAACCCGAATACTTCTCGCTGCTGGTGGTTACGGGTGCGTCCCGGGCACAGGTTCGCCGGCGGGAAGAAAGCCGGCAGGTGGAACACGGTCAATTGGGAAACCGGCGAGAAGATGAAGAACGGGAGCATGAGTCGTGACCGCCCGGCCGCCGGTTCACTTCATCGGGGCGGGCCCGGGGGATCCGGAGCTTCTCACCATCAAGGGGAGGCGGTTTTTGGGAGAGGCCGACCTGGTGATCTGGGCCGATTCCCTGATCAACCCGGCCATCCTCGGGCATGCCCGTGAAGGAGCCGAGGTCCGCGGGAGTTCGGACATGCGCCTGGAGGAGATCACCGGCCTGATCAAGGAGGCCGTGGCGGCCGGCAGGAAGGTAGCGCGGCTGCATACCGGCGATCCCTCTCTCTATGGTGCGCTGGCCGAGCAACTGGCGATCCTGGAGGCCGAGGGGATCCCCTACCGGATCGTCCCTGGGGTGACCTCCCTTTCGGCGTCGGCCGCCGCCGTCCGGAGCGAGTTGACCGTCCCCGGAGGGGCCCAGACCGTGATCGTGACCAGGGGCCGGGGGCGTACCCCGGTTCCGGATCGGGAATCCCTGGCCGGGCTCGCGGCCCACGGGGCGACGATGGCCGTCTTCCTCAGCGCTTCCCTGGCGGAAGCAGTTCAAGAGGAGCTGCTGGCCGGCGGCTATCTGCCGGATACCCCCGCGGCTGTCGTCTACCGGGCCACCTGGGAGGACGAGCAGGTGCTGCGCTGCCCCCTGGGAGAACTGGCCTCCAGGATCCGCTCCGAAGGGATCGCCAGGCACGCCCTGATCCTGGTCGGGGAGGCCGTCAAGGAAAGGGATGGAACAGCGCCCAGATCGCACCTTTACGGCGACTGGCAGTCGGAGCGCGGTGACGGCGGTGCGAGCGGCGAGGGCGGGACGGGAACCTGCGCGACCCGGCCCGAAGGAGCCGCTGGAGCGATTGGAACCTCCGGGGCCGGCGGGATAACTGGAGACGGTGGGGCGGCTGGAGCGGAACCGGGGCCCGGCACGTGGACCGGGAGCACCGCCGTCGTTTCACGCCAGGCCGTGGTGGCGGTCAGCCGGAAGGGGGCCGGGCTGGCGCTCCGGATCGCCACGGGCCTGGGATCGACTGCCGCCGTTTATCTTCCCGAGCGGTACCGGGATGAGACAGCCCGGGCTGACGTTGACCATGGGCGGAACCCCGACCCCGCCGTGATCTACTACGAGCAGCCCTGCCGGGACTTGGTGACGGAACTCTTCCGGCAGGCGGATCGGATCGTCCTCTGCATGGCCGTGGGGGCGGCGGTCAGGCTCATCGCCCCTTCTTTATCGGACAAGCGCCGCGACCCGGGGGTTGTGGCCGTGGATGACGAGGGTCTCCACGCCGTCAGCCTCTTGTCCGGGCACCTGGGAGGGGCCAACGAACTGGCCCATAAAGTGGCTGGCATCTTGGGAGCGCGGCCGGTGATCACCACCGCTTCCGACCTGGCCGGTCTTCCCGCCCTGGATACATGGCCGCGGAAGCTGGGGTGGAAGCTGGAGCCGGGGAGCGACCTGACGGGAGTGACGGCCGCCCTGGTGAACGGCGAACGGGTGGCGCTGGTGGAAGAGGGGGCCGGCTGCCGCTGGCCCGAAGGAATCCCGCTTCCTCCCAATATAATCCGCCTCTCCGGCCTTCCGGGCGGTGCGGTTCAGGCGGACATGGTGGGTCCGGCGGGATTGAAGGGCCTGGCCGGTGAGGAATGCCCGGCGGCGGTGATCATCAGCGACCGGGAGATCCCGGGAGACGGGGGACTCACCGGAAATGGGGGGAATGAGGGACTTTCCCTCCGTGCCGGTCTACCCGGAGGCCTTCCCAGGCACTTGGTGGTGTTCCGCCCCCCGACCCTGGCCGTGGGGATCGGGTGCCGGAAGGAGACCGGCGAGGGGAGCATCAGGACTGCCGTCGCCGAAACCCTGGCCGGAGCCGGTTTGAGCCGCCTTTCGATAGGCGCCGTCGGCACCTTGAAGGAAAAGGAAGGGGAAGCGGGGCTCACCGCTTTCTGCCGGGGGATGGGGGTTCCCCTCCTTTGCTTTGAAGGAGAGGCCTTGAACCGGGCCTGGGAAGACGAACTGGGGCGGGAGAGCCCGGATCCGTCCTCACCCCCGGTGCGTTACATGGGGGTCGCCGGGGTGTGCGAACCCGCGGCGTTTCTGGCCGGTCTGCACCTGGACGGTTTCGGAAGCGGCCATTATTCGGTCCCGGAGCGGCAAGTCCCCCCCATCCCCACCGGGAAAGCGCGCCCCGAGTTGATCGTCCCCAAGCGGAAGCTGGGCCCGGTCACCGTCGCGGTGGCCCGAACGGCGGGAGGCACCGGCGCGGACGTGCGCGGGGATGGCGCCATTGCTGCGGCGGTGTCCCCGGGACGGGTTGGTGAACCGGAGGAGGAGAGCAATGCGGGATGATCCTGGCGGGAATCGCGAACATAGTGGTCTTGACGGGAATGACGTTTCTAATGGAAATAACGGGGGTCTTCCGAGTGGGAGCCATCCTGGTGGACGCCTTCTTATAGTAGGAATCGGGCCCGGGGAGCCCGCTCAGATCACCCCGGCAGCGGCGGAGGCCCTTCGCCGCGCCGAGGCGGTTGTGGGGTACACCACCTACTTGCGCCTTCTTGCGGGGATCATTGAAGGCAAGGAGATCCACTCCGGGAGGATGGGCGACGAGGTTGAAAGGGCGCGGAAGGCCTTGACCCTGGCCCGTGAGGGGCAGGCCGTCGCCCTCGTTTCCAGCGGCGATGCCGGCATTTACGGGATGGCCGGCCTGGTTTACGAGATCCTGGCTGCGGATGGCGCCGATGTCCCGGCGCCGCCCATTGAGGTGATCCCCGGGATCACCGCCGCGGCTGCCGCGGGAGCCCTTCTGGGAGCGCCGTTGATGAACGACATGGCGGTGATCAGCCTGAGCGACCTCCTGACGCCTTGGGAAACCATCGCCAAGCGCCTGGAACTGGCGGCGAAGGCCGATCTGGTCATCGCCCTCTACAACCCGGCCAGCAGTAAGAGAAAAGGGCCCCTGGAGGAGGCTCGGCGGATCCTCCTCCGGCACCTTGACCCTGCCACGCCGGTCGGGGTGGTCAGGCGTGCCTACCGCGAGGGGCAGCAGGTGGAAACGGCCGATCTCGCCGGCCTGGCGGAGATTCCGGTGGACATGCAGACCACGATCATCATCGGGAACTCCACCACCTTCCGGGTGGGAGAGGCGATGGTCACCCCGCGAGGATATGACCGGAAATACCGGCTGGGTGGTTCCGGGCCGGATGGTTCCGGGTCCCGGGCGTCCGCCGCGGATCTTTCCGCCGGGTCCGGGTCTCCCGACGGCGGCTCCGCCGTCCGGTCAGGATCATCCGAAGGCTCCGCCGCCCCGCCCCAAACTCCCGACGGCGGCCCCGCCACCTACGAACCCATCCGGGATCCCGCGGGGATCTCCCGTCGCAGCTTCGAGATCATCCGCGGGCACCTGGGGATCCTTCCCCTCTCGGAAGCCGAGCGGGCGGTGGTGGAGCGGATCGTGCACACCAGCGGAGACTTGGGGCTGGCACGGGCGGTGGAGTTCCAGCCGGACGCCGCGGATAGAGGTGTGGCGGCCCTCCGGGCGGGGTGCGCGGTGGTGACCGACGTGAACATGGTCCGGGTGGCCCTGAATGGGAGGCTCATGGATCGCTTCGGCTGCCGGCCTCTTTGCCTCGTGGCTGACCCGGCGGTGGCCGGGGAAGCCGAGCGGACCGGGCGCACCCGGAGCGCCATGGCCGTGCGGAAGCTGGCGGGGGAAATCGGCGGGGGCATCGTCCTGGTCGGAAATGCTCCCACGGCCCTGGAGGAGCTTATCGACCTGGTTGAGGAAGGCACGGCGAAGCCGCCCGCCCTGGTGATCGGGATCCCGGTGGGGTTCGTGGGGGCCAGGGAGTCCAAGGATCGCCTGGCTGCCTCCGGACTTCCCTACATCACCATCAGGGGGGAGCGCGGCGGCAGCCCCCTGGTCGCCGCCGCTCTTAACGCCCTGCTCCTGGTAGCGGCGGGGGAGAGCCAATGACCATGAGAGGCGGCGGCCTTTTCCTGATCACCGGCGGCAGCGCCAGCGGGAAAAGCCTTTTCGCCGAAAGGCTGGCGGCCCGGCTGAGCGACGAACGGGGTTGCGGGGTGGTCTACCTCGCGACGGGGTGGGCCGAGGACAGGGAGATGCACAAGCGGATCGAGGCTCATCGCCGCCGGCGTCCTTTGGGCTGGCGCACTGTGGAGATCGGGGCTGGCCGGGATGCACGGATGGGCACGGAGGTCGGGGTCGGGCCGGGCGGCCCCGTTGGGATCTTCGAGGAGGCCGCCGCGAGGCTGGGCGAGGCCGAGGATCTGGTGCTCATGGACTCCCTCGGCACCCTGGTGGCCCGCTGGATGAACGGGATCGATCCTTCGGCAGGGGAGTTCGGGGGGGAATCTGGGGAGGATCCCGACGACGGGGCACTCGGAGAATCCGCCGGAAGGCCGAGAGGGAAACCCGCCGGGGAGTCCCCCGGAAAATCCCGCGAGGAATCCCTCGGGGTATTCCCCGGCGAGGCCCTGGTCCAGGCGGTCGACCTGCTCGTGGCGGCGGCTCTTGAAGTTCCCGCAGGGGTGATCGTGGTGACCGATGAGGTCGGCTGGGGGCTGGTGCCCACTTATCCCAGCGGCCGCCTCTTCCGGGATCTCCTGGGCACCGCCAACCAGCGCGTGGCGGAGGCGGCGGAAGAGGTTTACGCGGTGATCGCCGGGATTCCGGTCCCCCTGAAGGCTGGGGGGAGGGCTCTCCAGTGGTCGGCAAGGCGGCCGGGCGGGGGGCAGGCGAAAGGGCCGGCGAGGAGGCCGGAGCGATGACGACGCGATACATCATGGTGCAAGGTACCGGGTCCCATGTGGGGAAGAGCGTCCTCTGCGCCGCCCTCTGCCGAATCCTGAAGCAGGACGGCTGGCGCGTGTCGCCCTTCAAGGCGCAGAACATGGCCCTTAACTCCGCGGTCACCCCCGAAGGGGGCGAGATTGGAAGGGCCCAGGCTCTCCAGGCGGCCGCCGCGGGAGTGGAACCGTCGATCCACATGAACCCCGTGCTCCTGAAGCCCACCGGGGAGGCTACTTCGCAGGTGATCGTCCACGGGCGGGCCAGGGGGGTACTCGGCGCCGTCGATTACCGGGAGCGTTTCTTGCCCGAGGCCTGGGCGGCGGTGCTGGAATCCCTCGCCGTGCTCCGGGAAAGCTTTCAGATCATCGTCATCGAGGGGGCCGGCAGCCCCGCCGAGGTCAACCTGCGCAGCCGGGACATCGTCAACATGCGGCTGGCCCGGGAGCTCCAGGCCCCCGTCATCCTGGTGGGGGATATCGAGCGGGGAGGGATCTTCGCCTCCCTGATCGGGACGGTGGATCTTCTCCCGCCGGAGGAGCGGGCCCTTCTGGCCGGCCTGGTGATCAACAAGTTCCGCGGGGATCCGGCGCTGCTGGAGCCCGGCCTCGCCTTCATCGAGGAACGCACCGGGCTCCCCGTCCTCGGTGTCCTTCCTTATCTCCGGGAACTGGGGCTGGAGGAGGAGGACTCGGTGGCCCTGGGGGATCGAGCGGCCGCCGGGGGAATGGCCGCCGGGCGGACGCCGGGCGGACGAACGGCGTCCGCGCGAACAGCATCCGGACAGCGGCGCCCCTCCTCACCTGGGGCAGGAGCCGTTTCTGAGACTGGGAACGCAATCCTGGATCCGGCTGAAGTAGGGGACATTTCCCCTTATCCCGGGAAAACCGTGGCCGCCAACTCCGCCTGCTCATCCCTTTCGGCGGCGGTGCTGGCGCTTCCCCGGATCTCCAACTTCACCGACTTCGACGCCTTGGAGCGGGAGGGCCTGTCGATCCGCTACGTAGGCCGGCCCGAAGAGTTGGGGGATCCGGACGTCGTGATCATCCCGGGCACCAAGAATACCTCGGCGGATCTCCTTTTCCTGCGTGAGAAAGGTCTTGACCAGGCGATCCTCCGCCGGGCCGCGGAGGGAGTACCCGTCCTGGGGATCTGCGGAGGTTACCAGATCCTCGGCCGGGCGCTTCTCGATCCGGACGGGGTGGAGTCCGACCGGCGGGAGCTTCCCGGGCTGGGGCTGCTCGACCTCGTCACCGTCTTCGCCCCCGAAAAGATCACCGTCAGGGCGCAGGGTCGGGTGGACGAGGCTGTTGCTGGGGCTGCTGTTACCGTTGCCGGATCCGGCCTGCTGGCCGGAATGGCCGGGGTCCCGGTGCATGGTTACGAGATTCATGCCGGGCTAACCACCCTCGGCCCCACTTGCCTGCCGGCGCTGCGCTTGCGTTCGGAACGGCCCGGCCGATCGGGAGCCGGCCGGTCAGGAGGGGAGACGGCCGGAGTTGCAGTGGCAGGCGCTGGTTCCGATCATCCGGATGGGGCCATGGCCCTGGGCGGAATGGTCATGGGGACCTACCTGCACGGGCTCTTCGACTCCGACGAGTTCCGCTGGGGCTGGCTGGCGAACCTGTCCCGGCTTAGCCGGCAGAGACGGGCGGCGCGGATGGCGTGGGCGGCGCGCGAGGCGAACTCGCCGCACCCGGAGCGGGGGCCGCGGGAGACAGGGGAACCGGGGCAACTGACGGAATCGCGGGAGCCGCAAGAGCCTCGGGTGTCACGCTCCGATCGCGCCCGGGAGGAAGCCCTTGATCGCTTGGCCATCGAGGTCCGCAACCACCTCGACCTGGAGACGATCCTCACGCGGGCCGGCCTGAAGCGGCCCGTGGGAACGGTGGGGGCGCCTTCGCCTTGACCTTGAGCCTTCTTCCCGCGGCCCTGGGATATCTGGTCGACCGTTTCGCGGGGGATCCTCCCTTTCTGAGGCACCCGGTGGCCGTCATCGGGACCCTGGCGGGGAGGTTGGAGAAAGCAGCCTTCGGGTTAAGCCTGCTTCGCTCGGCCCCCGCTTGGCGGCGTCCGGCCGGAGCTGTCCTGACGGCCGGCGTCGTGGCGGGCACGTTCCTGGCAGTGAGATTTCTCCTGGCGCTGGCGGCCCTGGTGAATCCTTTCCTCGCCGCCGCCCTGGAGATCTGGCTGATCTCCACCACCATCGCCTCCCGGGGCCTCGCCGAGGCGTCACTCTCGGTCGCCGGGGCTCTTGAGGCTGGGGATCTCCCGGCGGGACGGCGGGCGGTGGCGGGACTGGTCGGCCGGGACACCGACCGGATGGACGAGGCGGCCGCCGCCAGGGCGTCCGTGGAGTCGGCGGCTGAAAACACGGTGGACGCGGTGGTGGCCCCTCTTTTCTACGCGGCCATTGGGGGGGCGCCCCTGGCGATGGCCTACCGGGCGGTGAACACCCTCGATTCGATGTGGGGGTACCGCAACGAACGCTACCTGCGGTTCGGGTGGGCCGCGGCCCGGCTGGACGATCTGACCGGTTACGTCCCCGCCCGCCTGGCGGGCGTCCTGATGGCGGGGGCCGCTGCCCTGCTCGGGCTGGATTGGCGCGGCGGGATCCGGACCTGGCGCAGGGACGCCCGAAAGCACCCCAGCCCCAACGCGGGGATCCCCGAGGCGGTGGCGGCTGGTGCCCTGCGGATCAGGCTCGGCGGAGAGGCCTCCTACGGGGGACGGCTGGAGTTCAGGCCTTATCTCGATGGTTCGTCTGCCCGGCCCTTGCCGGCTGAAACCCCGAGGTTGGGGCCGGCGGACATCAGGCGGGCGGTAAACTTGGAACGGTGGACGGGGAACCTGGCCGCGCTGGCCTCCCTCGGCGGCTGGATCATTCTGAGAACATGGTAAGTGGAACGGCGTGACAGCCCGCACGCCGGGACTGATTTAAAGGGGGGGATTACCCTGGCCCAGCCCGCGTTCATGGTGGCGGGAACGCATAGCGGATGCGGCAAGACCACGGTGGCGACCGGGCTCATGGCGGCCTTCGCCGGCGCCGGGCTGGCGGTGCAGGGGTTCAAGGCCGGCCCGGATTATATCGATCCCGGCTTCCACACCCTGGCCACCGGGCGCCCGTCCCGGAACCTGGACACCCGGCTGCTTCCGCTCCCTATCCTCCGCAACCTGTACCGGCGCGCGGCGGAGCGGGCGAAGGTGAACGTCGTGGAAGGGGTCATGGGACTCTTCGACGGGGCGGGGGCGGCGGATGAGCGGGGAAGCTCCGCCCACCTGGCCCGGATCCTGGGGCTTCCCGTCGTCCTGGTGGTCGACGCTTCGGGGATGGGGAGAAGCGCGGCGGCCATGGTGACGGGCTACGCCCGTTTCGAACCGGCCCTAAAGGTGATCGGGGTGGTCCTCAACCGGGTCAGCGGCCCGAGCCACGCCGCCTTGATCACCGAGGCCGTGGAGGGCGCGGCGGGGATCCCCGTTATAGGAAGTCTCGGCCGTGACGACGGCCTGTCTCTCCCCCACCGGCACCTGGGCCTGGTGCCGGCCGCCGAGCAGGAAGGACTCCGGCGGACCCTTTCGGCTCTGGCCGGAAAAATCCGGGAGTCCATCGACCTGGAGCGCCTCCTGCAACTGGCTGACGCCGCCGGGGCAAGAACGGCGGAGCGTGATGTGGGGGAAGGATTCATAGAGGAAGGCACCCCGCTCGAAGACGCTGCGGAGCTTCCTCACCCGGGCCGGCCCGCGGTCCGGATCGGGATCGCCAGGGACAAGGCTTTCAGCTTTTACTACGCAGACGCACTGGAACACCTGGAGTCCCTGGGGGCGGAACTGGTCCCCTTCAGCCCCCTGTCCGACGAGCCACTCCCGCGGGATCTGAGCGGACTTTACCTGGGCGGAGGGTTTCCGGAGGTCTTCGCCGCTGAACTGGCCGCGGCGGGGCGCACGCGGGAAGAGGTGCGGGCCTTCGCCGAGGCGGGGGGGCCGGTGATCGCCGAGTGCGGCGGGATGATGTACCTCTGCGACTCCATCCTCGACCGGGAGGGCCGCCGCCACCCGATGGCGGGCGTTCTCCCGGCCCGGGCCGAGATGACCCCCACCCTCCAGGGCCTGGGATACGTGGAGGCCTTAGCCCTGGCCGACAATCCCCTGGCGGCGCGGGGGGATTCGATCGCGGGCCACCTGTTCCACTATTCAAGGCTGGTTGTGGTTGGAGGCGGCGAGATCGGCGGGGGCGGCGAAAGCTGCCCCGACTGCTTCCGGGCCTTCTGCCTGAGGCGTCCCTCCACGGGCACCGAGCGGGAGGACGGCTTCGCCCGGCTCGGAACAGTGGCTTCCTACCTGCATCTCCATCTTGCGGGGATCCCGGCGGCCGCCCGACGCTTCGTGGAGCACTGCGCCTCTTTCACCGCCCGGCGCGCTTTCTGATCCTCCCGGTTTCGGTCGGATGAAGACTTGGCGTGGCTGAAGACTTGTCTTCCAAGAAAGGACGGCTATGGTGATGGCTGCGGGCAGCCGTTCAACTGGGCGAAACCCAGGTCCTCAACCTAGAACTGAAGCTCAACTTCAACCACCTCCTGAAGGCTGGATCGGGAAGGTCTTCGGCCCGCTGCTTCTGGCCGTCCGCTTCTTGAGCGTGATCCCCCTGCCGGCCGCGGGAGCCGCTTCCGGGATGGGGATCGGCAGGGCCGCTTCGTATTTCCCGGTCGCCGGCTTCATCCTGGGCGGGATCGCCGGTGTGGCGGGCCTGGTTCTGGAACTGCTGCTCCCGGTCCCGGCCGCCGCTGCCCTGTTCTCCCTCTTCGTCCTCTTCATGATTACAGGGGGCCTGCACCTGGACGGTCTGGCGGATACCTGGGACGCCTTCGGGGCCGGCCCGGACCGGGAGAAGCGCATGCGGATCCTGTCGGACAGCCGCATCGGCCCCCTCGGGGCCGCGGCCCTGGTCTTCGTGGTCGGGCTGGACTGGTCGATCCTCGCATCTCTGCCGTCCTCTTTCCGGTTTTGGTCCCTGGCGGCGGCGGCGGGCGCCGGCCGCTGGGCCGCAGTGCTGATCGCGGGATCCTATAGTCCGGCGAAGGAAAGCGGGCTGGGGTCCTATTTCATCAAGGCCGTTAGTCCCCGCCGGATGGTTTGGGCCACCGCCGTCGTTCTCGCCTTGAGCTGGCTGGCCGTCCCGGTAGCGGGGCCAGCCATTCTCGCGGCCGCCGGCATCGTCGCGTACGGTGTCGGACACCGGCTGGCCCGGGGCTTCGGCGGGATGACCGGGGATCTCCTCGGGACCGTCATCGAGCTGACCCAACTGGCCTTCCTGGCCGCCGCCGCGATCTTTTATCACTCGGGTATGATCGGGGCTTGGTAGGGCGTTTCTAATGCTCTTTCGCGGGTTAACGCGCCGGGTTTGGTCAAGGTTACGGCCCCAAAGTGTGCTGCCGGGGCCGTCAAGGGCCATGGGAGGGTTAGGCTTTGAAAGGTTTTAAGCGACTGTGAAAGTGATTAAGGATTTCGAACCGGAAAAGGAAACCGGCCTAGGATCCTCCGCCGTCCCCGGAACCTGCGGTGAGCTGATCCAGGGCTTCGCCGAGGGCACCGATTTCCTGGTCACCTGCCCCATCGACCGCTTTTCCCTGGCGGTGGTGGACCTTTCGCAGCATCTTCGCCTTCCGTCCCCATCCTCCGGTGGTCCTGTAGGTTCGAAGACTTATGGGACTTACGGCGTACATGAGGGTCAAAGGGCACAATTGGGCTCTTATTCCGGCCCCGAGCATAGCCCTCCGGCTTGGGTGACGATGACAGGCGAGGATGCTCCACCATCTCCGGAAGCGTTCGTGTGGGAAAGATGGGCGGCCTGGAGATCCGGACGGCTACCGGCCGGGCATCCGGCGACGATCAAGGTCAGGACGGCGCTGGCTGCCCTTCCGGAAGCGAAAGCGGGCCTGGATCACGAGGTGCGCCTCTGGAGCCAGTTGCCTGTCGGCAAGGGCATGGCCAGCAGCACCGCCGACATTGCGGCCGCCCTGGGAGCCTGGAACCTGGCGGCCGGGCGCGTGCCATCCCCTGAGGAACTGGCCAGGCGGGCCCTGGCCGTGGAGCCCAGTGACGGGGTGATGTTACCCGGGATCGCCCTCTTCGATCACCGGCGGGGCCTCCGCTTTGAGCTCCTGGGGGATCCTCCCCCAATCGATATCCTTGTTTTCGACTTCGGGGGAGAGGTCGATACCATCGCTTTCAACGGCGCCGATCTCCATCCGCTCAACGTCCGGAAGGAGCCGGCCATCCGGGATGCCCTGGAATTGCTGAGGGCCGGACTGAGGGAGCAGGATCCCCGGCTGATCGGGGAGGCCGCTTCGACGAGCGCCCTGGTTCACCAGGAGATCCTTCCCAAGGCCGGGCTGGAGCGGGCCCTGGAGCTCGCGCGGGCTGCCGGGGGGATGGGGATCTGTGTCGCCCACAGCGGGACGGTGGTGGGGCTCCTGTTCGATCCGAACCGCGTATCGGCCAGGGAGGCGGAGTCTTTTCTCGTTCCCCGAATGATCCAGCCTTCCGGACCGGGGGCCGCCTACCTGGGGATTTCCCGCCTCACCGGCGGGGGATTGAGAGCCTTGGAGTCGCCCGCACCGGGGGCTTTCCCGGGGAATCCGGTCAAGGTTACATAAGCCGAACAGATAACCGGCCGGTTGCAAGGTTACCCATTTGTTTATTCGGTATATGGTTTCCGTAAGGTTACCGGTCTTGAAGGGGGTCGATTTACAGGTGCGCGGACATGGCGGGAACGTTTGGGCAGCGGCTGCGCGTCTGGGTTGCCCCCCTGAAGAGATCCTGGATTTCAGCGCCAGCTTGAATCCCCTGGGTCCGCCGTCCGGTGTGCTGAAGGCGGTCAAAGAGGCGATGCGAAGGCTCCGGTATTACCCCGAGCCGGGCGCCAGGGCTTTCCGGGAAGCCGTCGCGGCATTCCGGGGAGTCGATCCCGATCACGTTATTGCAGGCAACGGGTCGGCCGAGCTCCTCTTCCTCCTGCCCCGGGTCCTGAAGCCGGCCAGGGTGGTGGCCCCGGTCCCCTCCTTCGCTTCTTATGAGGACGCCGCGGGAGCTGCGGGCCTCTCTTTCCAACCCTTTCCCCTGGATCCGGGCAAGGGATTCACCCTGGACAGTGAATCCGCGCGGGCCCTGGCTGCCTCGATCCTGCCCGGTGATCTCCTCTTTCTGGCCGACCCGAACAATCCGACCGGCATCGGAATCGCCCGGGAAGACCTCCTCTTCCTGGCCGGGGAGGCCGAGCGGATCGGTTTCTGGCTGGTGCTGGACGAGAGCTTTATCGACTTTGCGAGGGACTCGCTTGCTCCTGAAATTATTGCAGCCGGGCTGCGAAGGACGGTCGTTGTGGGCTCGCTCACCAAGATCTTCGCCCTTCCCGGTTTGAGGATCGGTTTCGCCGTGGGGGATCCGGGCCTCTTGGGTACCCTTGAGCTGGCGAGAGATCCCTGGTCGGTGAACGTCCTCGCCGTCGAGGCCGGGAGGGCCGCCTTGGCCCGGCCGGAATTTGTCACGCGGACGAGGCGTTTCGTCGCCCGCAGGAGGCCTGAACTGTCGCGTGGGCTTTCCCTCCTGGGCGGCCTGCAACCCCTGCCTTCGGAGGTCAACTTCCTGCTGGTGGATGGGAGCGGGACCGGCATCAGCGCGGCCGACCTTTCCTCACGCCTGTTCCGGGAAAAGATCCTGATCCGGGATTGCGCCAATTTCCGTAACCTGACACCTGCCTACTTCCGGGTTTCGATCCAGGGCCGGGAAGAGAATGCCCGCCTGCTGAGGGCCCTGGAGGCGGCCCTGGGAGCAAAGGTATGACCAATGTGAACAGGCCGGGGGAGGCGTGATTGGAGCAGGACTGGAGCATGGTTTGGTGATCGGAGAATCCGAGCTCAATTTGGAATGTGGTTGCAGGCACTTCTCGAAAGCTTCCGGGGGTGAATCCCGTCCGGGCTGTTGAAAACGGCGGCCGCAACGAGTTGAGCATTTGGGCGGTCCGCCATGGGGCCACGGAGTTCAACGAGAGCCGGCGCTTCCAGGGCCGCACCGACGAGCCTCTCGGGGAGATCGGCCGCGGACAGGCTCGAGAGCTGGCGGCCCAATTGGCAGGGAAAGGGCTGGAAACGGTTTATTGCAGCGATCTCAGGCGGGCGCTGGAAACCGCGCGTTCCATCACCGAAGCCGCGCGCTGTCCCCTTCGCGTCCTGCCCGAACTGGGGGAGATGGACTTCGGGAGCTGGGAGGGGATGACCTTCGCCGAGATTGAGGCGGGGTGGCCGGAGTTGGCTGGCAAATGGGTCAATGATCCCCTATCCGTGAGCCCCCCTGAGGGGGAGAGCTTGGCGGCCCTGGTGGACAGGGTGGGTCTGGGCTGGGAGATCATCCGAAAGGAACATCCGAGCGGCGGAACGATTTGCGTTGTCGCCCACAGCGGTTCTCTCGCCGCGCTCAGGCTGATCATCGAGGGCCGCCCGTCATCCGAATTTGCGCGCCTTGCTCCACTGGCGCCGGGCAGCGCCCTCGTCCTGTCGAGCCTTATTTCCTAGTCGCTTCTCCCCGTTACCGGCCCTGGGTGGCGTTTTGGAAATAGCGATTTACTCTCGCTCTCAGCTATGGAAGAGGATCAATCTTACCCGGCAACTCAAGCTGTGTCGCCCGGTCCCAGGCTTGTCGGAGTTCGGTTTTGGTGAAGAACAGCCCATTCCGCTACAAGACCCATAGCCCGGGCGGGAGCTTCCCGGAAATCAGCGCCAGGGTCTCAATGCTGATCAGAGCTTCGTGTCCTCCATACTCCGCGTGGAAATGGGATGGGTTATGATCGGCAAAGAACATTCTGATGACGATACCATAAAAACGGCTAATTTCAGGCATCGGTTGTCGCAGGTCTTAGTGGTGGGAAAATCTCTTCTGGCTGCTTGCCGGTAAGCCGCAGGTATCACGCGTCAGGGCATAAATCCAGTCCGCCTTCCCACATGAGAGCTCCGCCCTCTGTCACACGTACGGTCTCGAAGACACGCCGGTCCTCCCATACTTTAAAAACACCTCGTCCGGCAAGGTCACTAAGGTTAACCTCGCCTTCGGTTCCGTCATTATATTTCAACCAGACCCTATAGCCACCCCGGGCTCCGGCATCCACGATCCTTTTCACAATTACACCTCCTCAACGACACTTACTTGAAGCCATTATAGCACTAGATCATTTCCATGTTTTACGGCCTACTTCTCGGCCTGCCGCCCTCTACGGGCACACGATATTCAGCATCGGGTACATGCCCAGCTTGAAGATCCCGTCCACCGGGAGGCCCTCCCGCTGCTGGTAGGCGCGGACGCCGTTGGCGGTCTTGGGGCCATAGATCCCGTCGACCGGCCCGGGATCGAT
>JACPQU010000027.1 GCA_016190305.1 Bacillota bacterium | reverse complement strand
GTTGGGTCCGGAGAGGACGGCGATCCTGCCGGTACTGCCCGGGATCTCCTCCGCGATCACCTCGGACATCCGCTTCCAGCTCTCCAGCTCCAGCCCCTTGGCCGCCGAAACCAGGATCGCACCGGGCGTCAGGTAGGGGGCCAGCATCCCGGCCGATTTCCGTACGTACTGGCTAGGTCCTGCCAGGAGCACGATCCCCGCCTGATGAACAGCCTCAGCGGGATCGCAGGTGAGGAGGACCGATTTCGGGACCGGAACTCCGGGCAGATATTCCCGGTTCTCCCCGTGCTCGTGGATGGCCTTGGCCAGTTCCGGACGCCGCACCCATAAAGTTGCCCTGCCGGCCAGGAGCACCGCCAGGGCGGTGCCCCACCCCCCGGCTCCAATAACGGCGATCCTTCGGCTAAGGGCCATGGGTGCCTCCCCTGGCCTTGGGGTTTGAACGCGACCCCAGCCGGTTTTCAGTCCCGGCGAGAAGGCGCTTGATATTCGGAACATGCCGCCAGAAGATAAAGATCGTAGCCAGGGAAAAGAGGCTTACGGCCGGCAGGGAACTTCCGGTCACCATGCTGGTCACGAGCAGGGCGGCCGTCCCGGTCATCGATCCTAGGGACACATAGCGGGTCAACGCCACGATCAGGATAAAGAGGAGCAGCGCTACGGCTGACGGAACAGGGGCCAGCACCAGGGCGGTCCCCAGGGCGGTGGCCACCCCGCGCCCGCCCCTGAACCCGAGAAAGAGCGGGAACACGTGTCCGATGATCGCCGCAAGGCCGCCAAAGGCTGCAGCCGTTTCACCCCCTGCCATCGTGCGACCGATCCAGACCCCGCCGGAACCCTTGGCGACATCCGCCGCCAAGACGAGGACGGCCGCTAAAGGCCCGAACAGCCTCAGAACATTGGTACTCCCGATGTTTCCGCTTCCGTGCTCGCGGATGTCAATCCCTTTCCACCAGCGGCCTGCCAGGAATCCCACTGGTATCGAGCCCAGCAGGTACGCGAAGACAAGGACCATCAGGTAGCTCTGAGCCATGGTATCCTCCCCCGGCCGGCTTGAACTGGAAGCCTGCTCTTACCGGCGAACTTGCTTGCCCCTGGGTCGAGCGGTCTTCGCACCGGTGACCTTGACGATCAGGGGACAGCCCGGAAACCCGAAGGCCCCGCGAAGCTCGTTTTCCAAGTAGCGTATGTATGAAAAGTGGAGTTCTCCGAACCCCGAGACCTGAATGCGGAAAGTCGGCGGCGCCGTTCTGGACTGACGGCAGCCGAGGATGCGCATAGGCCTCCCCTTGCTCCCGGGAGGAGGGTAAGCGGATGCGGCGGCGAGAACCACCTCCCGGCACTCCTCGTCGGGGACCCGGCGGTGGAACTCCGCAGCGACCTCGCCCACCGTCTTGACCAGCCGGCCCAGATTCCGGCCGGTAACCGCCGAGATGAAGACGACGGGCGAGTAATCGAGGTAGTCAAGCTCGGAGGTCAGGGCCCTTTTGATCTCATCGCCCACCCTCTCGCCGACAGGGGCGAGGTCCCATTTGTTGACCACCAGGATCGATGCCCGCCCGGCCGATTGGATATAGCCTCCGATGCGCCGGTCCTGCTCGGACACCCGGCCGGTGGTGGCGTCCAGGACGAACAGGGCCACCTCGCACCTCTCCAGGGCCCGCAAGGCCCGGAGGGCTCCGAACCGTTCCGCCGCCTCCCCAACCCTGGCCTGTCTGCGAAGCCCCGCGGTATCCACCAGCCTCATCCGCAGGCCGTCTCGTTCAATCAGGGTGTCCACGGCATCCCGGGTGGTTCCGGGCTGATCGCTCACCACCACCCTCTCCTCCCCACAAAGGGCGTTTACCAGGGAGGATTTTCCTACGTTGGGTCTGCCCACCACCGCGACGCTGATGAACTTTTCCGCCGGCGGTTCGGAATCTCCTTCCGGCAGCAAATCGACTACCCGGCTCAACAGGTCTCCCAACCCGTGACCGTGCAGCGCCGAGACCGTCATCACCTCATTAAAACCCAGTTCATAGAACTCCGCCGCCGTCTCGTGCTCCCGCGCAGGGTTGTCCACCTTGTTCACGACCAGGATCACGGGGCGCCGTCCCTGGCGCAAAATGTCCGAAACATCCCGATCCTGGGGGATCACCCCCGTTTTTCCGTCCACCACCCACAACAGGACATCGGCCTGCTCGATAGCCATCTCCGCCTGCCGGCGCACCGATCGGCTGAGATCGTTTTCCTCGTCTTCTCCGTCCAGGATGAGACCCCCGGTATCCACCAAGCCGAAGAGACGCCCATCCCACGCGGCCTCGGCGAAGAAACGATCCCTGGTGATCCCGGGAGTGCCCTCGACGATCGCCTCCCGCCGCCCAAGAATCCTGTTGAAAAGGGTCGATTTGCCCACGTTGGGTCTGCCTACCACTGCCACCAGGCCGCTCATCGTCTGATCATCCCTCCTTCCAGCACCACCTTACCCGTCATCATTCAACCCGGAACCATCCAAAACGGCACCCATCCAAACCGCCACCTTCAAGCCCTGCGCTTTCAGCCCGACGCTTGCAGCCCCGCACGCTTCCAGTTTCTCCGCGGCTCGTTCCCTACATCCCATTCCCAGCAAGGAACGCCGTTACCGATTCGATCAGGGTGCGGGCCGAAGCGGGAATCACCCGCACCGGGGTCCCGAGGGCCTCGGCCAGCCGTTTCACCGTCCAACCGTCCAGAAAGGTACCCGAGCCGGCGCCGGCGTTCACTTCTTCCCCCAGCTCGAGGCTCTCCCGGATCATCACCTCCGGGAGGAGAACCAGGTCCGCCCGCCGGGTTCCCAGTGCCGCCGCCAGATCTTTGCCGGTCAGGAGGCCGGCGACGGTGATGCGATCGCCGAAGAAAGTATTGGGCACCGCCTCCACCGTGATCTCGGCCCCCATCCGCGCACCCAGTTCCCGGGTCACCCGCTCCAGGATCGGCGCGGCCAGGAGACCGGTGGCCAGGATGATCCTGGAAGGTTTGCCCAGTCTGTCGGATCTGCCGGGTTTGCTCGGCCTGCCGGGCCCATCCGCTCTTTCGGATTGTGACTCGTTCCGGCCCAAGCCGCGTTTCACAACCATCCATTCATCCAGGAATCGCCTGGCGATCCCGATCCCGTTTTCCAGTTGCGGGAAATCCCCGTATTCTCGGCGAGGCGGAAATGGCAGCCCCGCCAGAAGATAGATCTCGTCGGCCAGGAACACGAAACGGCTGCCCAGGTGCTTCAGCGATTCCAGTTGGCGTTTCCCGGCCCACTCCGCCAACTCTCCCGCGCCCTCCTCGGTCAAGGACGCGAGATCAGGCAGGTTGCCGCGGTGGGAGCTGAGCCCGACCGGAACGATTCCCACCGATTGGACCGAGGGCCAGTAGGAGGCGAGCCCCCCCACAGTCTCCTCCAGCACCGCCCCGTCGTTAAGCCCCGGACAAAGGACGATCTGGGTATGCACTTCGATATCCGCCTGGGCCAATTGTTCAAGTTGCTCGCGGATGGCCGCGGCCCTGGGGGTTCCCAGCAAGCGGGATCGGATCTCCGGATCCAGGGCGTGCACCGAGACGTACAGGGGGCTTAAACGCAGCCGGAGCAGCCGCCGCCACTCATCAGGGTCGAGGTTGGTGAGGGTCACGAAGGTACCGTGCATGGGGGAGAGCCGGTAGTCGTCATCCTTGACATAGAGGGTCCGGCGAAGGCCCCGCGGAAGCTGATCGATGAAGCAGAAGACGCACCTGTTCCGACAACTCTTCATTCTCGAAAGGGCCGGATGCTCGAAAGCCAGGCCCAGCTCTTCGTCAATCCCTTTCTCCAGGCGGACCTCGAACTGTTTTCCTTCCCGCTCGATCGACAAGCGCAAGGATTCGTCGGCGACAGCGAAACGGTAATCCACCACGTCACCGACGGGTTCGCCGTTGATCCCCCGCAGCAGATCCCCCTCCCGGATCCCGGCCTCGGCGGCCGGGGATCCGGCCCTCACGGCGGCGATCCGGC
>JACPQU010000032.1 GCA_016190305.1 Bacillota bacterium | reverse complement strand
GGAGCGAGACGCAACCCGTCCCCTTCGATCCGCGCCAGTTCCAGCAGGTCATCGGTCAAGCGGGTCAACCTCGCCACTTCCCCCAGCGCCAGGGGCAGGTACCGATGACGCTCGGCCGGAGGCACGATATCATCCTTCATCGCCTGCAGGAATCCCCGCAGGGAGGTCAGCGGGGTTCGCAACTCATGCGAAATGTTGCCGATCCATTCCCGGCGAAGCTCCTCCAAGCTTTGCAAATGGTCTGCCATGCGATTGAAGGCCTTTCCAAGCTGGGCTACCTCGTCCCGGCCCTGTACCGGTACCCTCTGTTGGAAATCCCCTTCCGCCAGGGCGAGGGCCGCCTGGTGCATAGTCATCAGGTGGCGGACCGTCCGCTTGGCCACCAGGATGATGATCGGCAGCGAGACCAACAATCCGGCGACGGTAGCCAGCGTGATCAATCCGAACAGCTTCTTCACCGCCCCACCCAGGTCACTGACCGTGGAACTTAACAGCACGGCGCCAAACCGGCCGTTCAAGGGGAATGGCTCGATCACCCAGGTCAGGCGATAATCCCCTTCGCGCAAACTCGACTGCACCGGTCCCAGCCCCGAACCCGGACGGCCGGACAGGGCTCCGTTGATCATCGCCTCGGAGATGGGGGGATCGATCCTGCTGCCTCGGCGGGAATCGAAAATCAGCTCTCCCCAGGGGCTGAAAACCTGAATGCGCGCGGCAGCCGCCCGATCGAGCAGACGGAGGCTCGCCAGGAAGTTCAACTGGCTGATCGACCCGTCGCTCCACTGCTCTGCCAGTTGTGTAACCTGTTCCGCCCGTTGCCGCAGGAGGGCCAGGTGGTCCCGGTAGACCCTGTTCACCAGGAGCATACCCAGCACCAAGGCGACGATCAACAGGGCTACCCCGACGGCCAGGAGTTGAGCCATCCAGAACCGCCGGAAGAGTCCCGATTTCCACATCAGCTTCGGACCCGCCATTGATACCCGATTCCATGCACGGTTGCCACGTACCAGTCCCCATCAGGTCCCAGCTTGTCCCTCAAGCGGCTGACGTGCACGTCCACGGTCCTTGTATCACCCGGATAGTCATAGCCCCAGACGGCGGACAGCAGCTCTTCGCGCGTGAACACCCGGTTGGGATGGCGGGTCATGAAACAGAGCAACTCGAACTCCCGCGGGGGCAGCTTCAGCACCCTGCCGGCGCGGCGCAAGGCATAGGCCTGGGGATCGATCTCGAGGTCTCCGAAACGCATCAGTTGCGGGGATCCCGCATCCGAACCGGCGCGGCGCAGGACGGCCTGGATCCGCGCCACCAGTTCGTTGGGGTCGAATGGTTTGACCACATAATCATCGGCGCCGAGCCTGAATCCTTCCACCCGCTCCGAAGGTTCACCGCGCGCGGTCAGCATGATCACGGGGCAGTCCGATTCCGCCCGGATCGTCTCGCAGACCCGCCAGCCGTCAATCCCCGGCAACATCAGGTCGAGAACCACCAGGTCCGGCTGCCCGCGGCGGAAAGCCGCCAGGGCCTCGGGGCCGTCAGCCGCCAGGTCAAGCCGGTAACCGGCCCGCTCCAGGTAAAGCCGGATCACTTCCCGGATATTCGGATCATCGTCTACGACCAGGATTTTGGTTTCCATCGGCGAGTTATGTTTCCCATCGCGAGTTTAACACAGGGGACGGAAGGATTAAAAAACAGCGAATACTTTGGATGTAAAAAGTTTGTAACCGAGCGTAATCGACCACGTAATCGACCACGTCACTTGCTACGTAACCGGCCGCATAAGCGACCGCATTACCGGCCGCGCAGCCGGCCGCGCAACCGGCCGTCCGCTATCGAGCCCGGTCAAGACCGGACGCGGGCCAGGATTACCCGCTCCCGGCCGGCGAGGTCGTGATGCAACGCCGCCGGCCCGTACCGGCCCACGGCCTCCAATAGGGAGCGTACGGGCTCGGCCTGGTTCGCCCCAATCTCGAGGGCCAGGAGGCCGCCGGGGTGGAGGTATTCCGGGGCGGATTCAATCAGGGCCGAAACCAGGGCCAGCCCGTCGGGCCCGCCGTCAAGGGCGGCGCGGGGCTCGTGGGCCAG
>JACPQU010000029.1 GCA_016190305.1 Bacillota bacterium | reverse complement strand
TCGCCACCCTCGGTCCACCCCCACGTGCGTGGGGACTACAAGGCCGAGACGGTGACATACCAATTCATTACCGGTCCACCCCCACGTGCGTGGGGACTACGATGCTTCCTGATGGGAACCGGCGTGGTAAATCGGTCCACCCCCACGTGCGTGGGGACTACCTTCGTCGCCCTATCGCCGCATCTTCTGCATCCGGTCCACCCCCACGTGCGTGGGGACTACCTGATGACGATCCTGCACCCCTAACCCCTCCTCCGGTCCACCCCCACGTGCGTGGGGACTACATCAGGCCGGCGGACAGGAGGTAGTCGCGGAACGGTCCACCCCCACGTGCGTGGGGACTACCGGAGCGCCGCCGGGAAAGGCACCAACCTCTCCGGTCCACCCCCACGTGCGTGGGGACTACGGCCTCATCTATGACGAGCTGACCCAACGGGTCGGTCCACCCCCACGTGCGTGGGGACTACGCGATCAATGGGTGAGAGCCCGAAACGGGTCTCGGTCCACCCCCACGTGCGTGGGGACTACGGAGCCCGCAGTTCCAGCAGAGATACATTTGACGGTCCACCCCCACGTGCGTGGGGACTACTTAATAACATTGGTGGGATTATCAGTGATGTTCGGTCCACCCCCACGTGCGTGGGGACTACTTCAAGACGGTGGTGGTAGACACCGTGGATAACGGTCCACCCCCACGTGCGTGGGGACTACGCCGTATAGCCGGACAAGCGGGTGTGGAGATCGCGGTCCACCCCCACGTGCGTGGGGACTACGACAGCGTGTCCCTCTACGACGTGACGGGCGGCGGTCCACCCCCACGTGCGTGGGGACTACGAACTGGTGAAGCTGGACCTGGCGGACGTGGACGGTCCACCCCCACGTGCGTGGGGACTACACTTCAAAAACCCGCATTACTACGGTACTCGGATCAGAAATAACCCCTCGAAGTCTTCTACTAAACGTCGCGTATCGCCCGATGTCTTAATAGCAAATCCCTGCTCATTTGCTGCATTGTAGATCATGACACAGCCTCCGTCTCTAGCGCCCTGACAAATCTTGTCCCAAAGTCTATCGCGGACCATAGCTGATAAGGTGCCTACAAAAATACCGGAATGCGGTTCCAGCATCCACCGCGTCAACTCACCACGCACGCTCGCCGGTACACGCTCCAGAACTATTACCACCATTATCTTTTTAACTCCTGGAATACTTCTTGGTTATCATTTTGGTGAGGAGGGCAAGGGAGGCAGGGAGGGTCCATCCGAGAAATTCTGTCCGCCTCGCACGTCTTTGTCTTTTGGATCCCACAAATTACCAGGAAGGCAATCGTCTGTATCATAATCCGAACTATGATCAGTATCGGGAATAGCCAGGACCTCCTGGATATCAGGAATAAGACGGTCAAGCAACCGCACTTCCTTATAAGCATCCCGACATGCATAACGGACACGCTTTTCCAGATCCTGTTCCCCTTTGGCTGTTTCCTGAAAGGCAATGGGAATGGATACATCGGTTTTATACAAGTCGGCAATGTCATATACGAACGACAGCATTTTCCCGGTGTGAATGAAACCAAGGGCTGGTGCGTATCCTGCTGATACAATAGCCGCATGGCAGATGCCGTATAAACAACTGTTGGCAGTGGAAAGGGCCCGATTGATGGGATCAGCAGACCCCCACCCCTGGCGGTTATATGATCGACCTTTCCATCGAAGTCCTGTCTCCCGGCTGGCCAAAGCATAGGCCTCGCGGACACGTACTCCTTCCAAGCCCCGGATCTGCTGGATATTCAAACCAGGGTCTAAGGATTCTTGAAACCGCGCCTGGTACATCCGACGAACCACAAGTAAGTGAAGGGCCGCATCGGCCCAGAGACGGGCCTGGTGGAGAAAGTTAGCGGCGTTGCGGGTCTCCCCCATTCCCTGTGCGTAAAACCGTACCCCTTCTTCACCACACCATACGGCAAGGCAGCCGTTGTCAGCCAGGGCCGAAACCGCGGCGTGGGTGATGGAAGTTCCTGGCCCCAGCATCAGCAGTGCCAGTGCGGCACAGGGAACAGGTACGCTACCTTGAGTGTCGTGCAATACGATAGCCTTTCCTTGCTGGTCGATCCTGCAATGCTCTATATAAAGATAGCTCCAGCCGTCACGAACCTTAGGTAAAATATGTAGATCTTTCAACTTCCTATTCTCCAGGCGGCGCCACTGACAACAATCCAAACCCATATGCCTTACCAGGCCCGACCCCTTCAGCCAGAATCTTCTTAAAAAGTTTTAAATCGGTTACACACAGGTGCCCTTCGAAGGAAACAGCACCGAAAGTCAGTTGTTGTTGCCGCCGCTGTCCGGTGGCTTGTCCAGAGTTGGATAACGACATCACGTTGGGTTCGGGAACCACCTGGACCTCAGCTAGAGCGGGGACTGCACGTACCGTCAGCAGGGTAAATCCACCCGCCATCGACTTACGATGCAACCAGGCGATTTGATCCTCCTCCCGACGCAGGTCTACTCGCCTGCCGTTCCGGCGCCGGCCATCGGGTCCCGTCTTGGTTTCGATCTTCTTCGTCGGATTTGCCCGCAAACGGAACCGGAGTACTTGACCGGAGGTTATTTGTTCATACTTATCAGTTAACAATTTACAGGCCAGATTCACTGAGTTACCACCAGTCTCCGATAGATAACCGGCTTCTAGTTTACTCCAGTCTGGCTTTACTTGGGATTGAACATACAGAACTACAGAGCCTTTCCGTGTATTTAAGTCCAGCCGGTAAAGTACACCATGGTGACTGCGTACTCCCCTTTGCAAGTCGGCTTTTTCAGGGAAAGCCCGCATCACCGTGCGGTGCATATCGTGGCAGTCGGCCAGGTCACGCCGCACGGAGCGGCTGGCTTGATTGAGGATTAATCGTGAGAGGTACACGGCCCTCACTCCCTTATCAGGTCTGCTGTTAAAACCATTTGGTCGATACGAACGTGCCGGATCATGAACCGACGTTCAGCAAAGCTCAGCGGAACGTCGCAGCGCACATTGGGTGTGCTTCCGTATGGCGCGTCCAATACGAGGCGAAGAGTTCTCAGGGGTTCACCCACCCCACCGTTGAGCATCAAAGCTTTTAAGACACCTTCTTTTTCTCTTCGACTACGGGGCTTCCACGGGTGACCGCGCAAGGATTCTTCCAAAGGTTGTTCACGAAGGCCTCCGGAAAACGTTACCGGTTCGCCAGGCGGGAAAGCCTTACGTCCAAGGTACAATGGCCAGACCGGTCCTGTCAGCGCCCTTTCCAATCTGGTGAGTAAGGCCCTATCCTCACTCTCCATTCCTACGAGGAAGTCTGCGTCCGCCAAGTAATAGCGCTGAGAAGTGACAGCCTGGGGGGTTGAACCGTCAGCCTTGGCAACACCATAGCGGTCACCTCGCCGGTGTACCCCCCCGGCTGTTTGGTAATCGTATTGCATACGGCCAGGGTGATCCACCCGTACCCCTATACGTAGCTTCGCGAGTTCAGCCAAGGTTGGCCAGTGCTCATCATCCCCAGGTCTTTCCACCCTGGGTTTTCCCAAAGCCGCGCTAACCAATCCTATAACCCCGGACTTTGATGGTTCGAGACCAGTATCGCGGATGGAAAAACGGCTCTGGGTACCCCATGATTGCATTGGTCCGGCCAGACGTAACAGTAAAGTGTACACGGCTCATCCCTCCGGTGACGTGAACTCCAGACGAGCCGTCACTTCCCGGATGAGTGTTGAAACATTGGGTATCCCCTGGACACCATTCGGGTTAATGGGTTGTTCTATGGTCGTTACCGCACCGCCGAAATCAAGGCCGTCCCCGCCGTAAACGCTTACCACCCGATCCCAGTAGGCGAGAAGAGCCTCGACCGATTTCTCCACCAAGTCACCACTTTCACTGACGAACACCGGCTTCACAAAAGCGTTGGCCAAGGACCACAAACCCTTTCGACGAAGGACAGCGAGGATGAGAGATGGCGGATTCTGGGCCGCTGTGCTGTTCTGCTTGCCGGTGGGGATGGCGCCTATCGCCGCCCGTAAAAAAGCTGATACGGTATCTCGCGCCAGTTCCAAGTCACCGTCCAAATTCTGGACCAGTTGCCGGAGATCGACGTTTACGTAACGGTAAAAACAGGCGGAATTGAACTCCACGGTGCCCATCATTCCCGCACCCGCTGTGTCGTCAGGGTTCAAGTCATCGACCGCTGTGTAAAAGTCAAATTCCGGGGCCACTCGGTGTGTGGAAATGGCGTGGGCGACCTGGCAGGCTGCATCTATGTTCTTATCAGGCATGTCCGCTAACATACGTCCGAACAAGGCGAGGTCGGCGGCTTTTCCGCCGTCAAGGCAGCGCTCCAGGGCTTTACGCACGGTTTCCGGCACTGCCTTTTTCTCCTGTTTCTTGGCGTCTTTTGCGCTCTTCCCGCTTGGCTGAACGTCAGGGGTATCCTCGGATGTTCCCCCAACAGCGGCCAGTTCACTCCAATGTTTTTGACAGGCAGCAGCCAAAGCGTCCAGCTCGGCTCGGCCTAAAAACCATAAATACGATGTCCGATCATCGGAGTCAACCTTGCCGGCGAACCCTTGCAGGGCAGCCCGTACAACGGCGCGGGCTTGTTCCACAGGATGACCGGCATTCACCAAGCGATCGGTGATGGCCTTCACTACACGCTTGGTCCGCTCGCTCACACGGTCGGCCGGCAGTAATTGCTGGTCTCTCACATAGGTACGTATGGCTCGCTTGAAGCACTGACTGGAAATTCGGGCCCTCCGGGACCCGCCGAACGTGCACTCCTTCGGGGCGTTGGTATCATCGCGGTTCAGGTTGGAAGGCGCAAAATTTTGGATCATATGCAACTCCAAAAACATTTGTGTTCACTCCCTTCATCTGGAAAACGTTGTCTACTTAATGCAATGATTGCTTTCAGCCGCGGTTAATCGAACTACAGGAGAGATCACCCGTCGCCGGCGCTTGCCATCTCTTGATTCGTTACTGGGAGGCCACCGCCCCAGAAAGAGCGAGCCCAAGATCTTTGAACTTCTCGATCCTCACGGTCCCAGTGCTTGATCTGGCAAAGTAGCAAGGCCCAATCAACAGGCACGTCACGGCTGGCCAACAAGCTAATTACATGGCGTAAATGAACATCCAGATCATCCTGATGGGAGCTGAGTAAAGCAATGAATCGCCGCTCCACACCGCCAGATTCAGCGTGCACTCGCTGGCTTTCTCTGCGCACAAGCCCGGCCAGTGAAGCACCCAGGTTACGGTCCCGTTCATCGGTATCATCGGTGGGCCAGGTTCCCTGGTGGGTGGCGAACAGGGCGGCAACGAGGTAGTAGCAGCGCTCCTGCCACGGGGTGGCGCGGGACGGGATGAAGGGGCGGATGTAACGGTCAAGCCAGAACGTGACTTCTGGCCGGCCGGAGATTCCCCTCCTAAGAGTGGCCAGGGCGGATCGGTTAGGTTTACCTCGAGATTCACGTCCTCTTTTCACCGGGTGCTCGTCTTCCTGTCCATCTCCTTCCTGTCCATTACGGCTTCTTTCGGTTCGTTGTCTCCCCGTCAGGTTATCCAGGTATTCCGCGAAAGCCCGCTCGTTGTCACTAGGTCGTCGCAAGTCTGCCACCTCCGATCATTCTTTCATTGCTGCGCCAAGAGCCCGTCGAAAGTACCGTTCAGCAGCGGCTGTTGCTTTGAGCACCCGTGCTGACGGCTCTATTCCATTGATGATCTGGTTGAAGGCCGAATGGGCCACTTGTTTCAAAAAGCCTCTCCATTCGCTCTCAACCGTTTCTCCGCCCTCGGGCAAATTCATCAACAGTTCATGGAAAGGAGTTTCAAGACAAGGCCAGAACAGGTGCTCGGCCGCAAGGTGATCAGCAACCTGCCGTATATCGCCGGTAGCGGGTTGCCGGGCCTCTGGGTTGTCGGATTCGGGTGCTAGTAAAAGATGCGCGAGGTAATAGACGGCCTTTTGTAAAACCGCGCCTACGTCTTCAGCCACGATTACGGCTTCACTCAGCGCTTTTAACAACATCGGCTCGTTCAGATAGACCAGAGGCAGGGGCAAGCATTCGTAGCGCCAGAGTACAATCTTAGCAGCTTTATCAGTAGTGGCGAAACCGCTAATGGTAAAGCGGTAGTAGGCCTGGACGTCGATCACAGCACGGCGCCGGGCTAATTCGATCTGGGCCAGCCAGTTGAGGACCTCTGGCCGCCGGTACTGAGCACCGGTGAGTTGGAAGAGAGTGTGAGCGTCTCTCCAGAGCGCTCGACCAGATCTTACTTTTAGTGGAACCTCACCGTACTTCTCATCCCGGTTGTAGGCCTTGAAAGGGTCCGGTGGGAAAGGATTTGCAAGTTTCAAGTTTTGTTGGAGTTGGCAGAATCGCACTACGGAAGGATTACCTTCAGGCACGAGGTGGATCCGGCGACTTTGCCACGTCAGATAGTCCAGGTAGCCGCGGGGATGCGTCCCAGCCTGGTTGGGGGTGTCGGGAGACTCCTGTTCCCAGACCGGGAGGTCCTCACCTTGCCAGGGAATCGGGGAAAATCGATTATAGGCAATGAGGTTTAATGCCAATGTCTCAAAGAGGTTATTACCCTGGGCCAGAACGGTAAAGCCACGCGATAGTGGTCCATCATGAAGGTTAAACGGGCTGCTCTTACCACCTCCGGTATGGTAGCCTTGGCACGCAAGCAGGTACAGGGCAGCACGGCCCGGGAGGAAAGGTGCTGGGTTGGCATTGTTGCTATGGTCAAAGAGGGTTGCGTTGTTGCGTGATGCTGATTCGGCAGCCAAGCATTGTACCGGATGGGTCTTTGCATCCTCCATCACCGGCACCTGGTAAAAGGGCCGGCACGGGTGAAAGAGATCGAAACCTTCCTGATGCTGGTCGTAGTACGCTTCAAGTTGGGACGCGGGCCAGGCCCCGGCTCGCCAGAGAGATTGCCAGTCAGTCAGGTCCTGAGGTCCGAAATTGCGATGCAGGATGGTCAGGAGAAGTCGATGCACGGCCACCGTCACCAAAGGCGAGGGATCGAACACCTCCCGGATCTCGTGCGCATCCCTCAAGACCGCGTGCAGTCCCAGGTCACTTGGTGTGCCGTCGAGCATCAAGCAGGGGATCCACGGTTCGTTGATGAGATTGAATCTGGGCAACTAGTTCACCTCCTTTCTAGATTGGTTGATCAGCAGGCCTAGATTATGGTGCAGGTGTAGGCGCCATCCATACCAATCGCTGAAGCCTTGAGTATCGAAAAACAGCACCCGATGATGACGGAGCAGAGGGGAACGCCGCCAAACCAATGGCGCATGTCCATCCCCCACTAAGCGGGGCACCAGGCCCCGGTGGCTAACCGTCAGGGTGCGTTGCAGCAACCGGATAGTCGCATCATGATCAGGCTCCTGATCTAAGTTGACAGGCAGTTGTCGCTCGGCATCGGCGTATGCCTCAACTTCACTGCCGAAGAGGCAGACCACTGAAACCGTGGGTGCGGTGAGCCGGGTGAGAGCCTGCAGGGTATGATGAACATTGGGGTTGTCTTCCTCAAGCCGGGCGTTGAATTGCCCCATCACCCTATTACCCGCCTCAGGCGGCCAGATGCGGTGGAGTTGGGCCTTTCCCTCGCTGATTCGCTGTTTCTCCTCCAGCTCCTGACGGGTCTTTTGCCAGCAACTTTGCCAGGGAATCGGCAGATCACCCGGGCAAGGACTGTCACTGTAGACCGCCTCCACCAGCGGCTCCACATCCGCCGGTACATTTAATGTCGATTTACTCCGCAGTTCCAACCATGTGCGTAGCAGGATATGTGAATCATAGACCACGGCAGCGCCGGGATCCCAAACAGGCAAACCATCCGCGTCGGTCTTGGGTTTACATATCCATAGCGCGGCCGGCTGAAGGTGATGCGGTCGTTCCAATCGTTCGTGACGATGCAATCGGCCTGACCGTTGCAGCACCAAGTCGACGGGGGCCAGATAGGTGACCATGAGATCAAAATCGAGATCCAAGCTCTGTTCGATGACTTGGGTAGCGACGAGAACGGCCCGGTTGGGCCGTATAACGCAGCCTCCTTCCGCTCCTCCGTTCCCTCCGGGATTCTTTCCAAAACGCCCCAAGGTTCGTTGTTCGCGTGACTGGCGATCAGCGAACAGGTAACGGGCGTGAAAGAGATCCAGGACCGGATGGCCATCCCCGGCCTCCTCTTCGGGAAAGTAGGAGCTGAGAGCCTGGTAGACATCCTGGGCTTGGCCTACGGTATTGCAGATCACTGCAGCGGTGCCACCCTCCGCAATGGCGGCACGCAGCGCCTCACCAAGGGGGAATGGGTGATCGGCCTCCATCGGTAGATGGCCGTCCACCCACTTGATCTCCACTAAACGCCTCGTCGTATCTGAAGTTGTCAGGGACTGGGAGCCCGCCGAAGTGCAACATGTCCACGTGAGCCGCGGATAGGATGAATTGGAAAGCTGCGCTTCACTCGTGTCGCCAGAAATCGTACCTGTTCCGACGCGAAAGGCATCCACCAGTTTCCGTCGTCTGGCTGCGGGTAACGTAGCGCTCAGCACCACCACGGTGCACCCCAGAGCACCCAGCCACGCCAGCAGGAGTTCCAGCAGCTTGGACATATAGGTGTCATAGGCGTGTGCCTCATCGATAATCACTGTCTTGCACATCAGGCCGGCAAGCCGTACGAAATAGTGTTTGGTTTGCAGGACGGACAACAAGGCCTGGTCCACGGTACCGACCCCAAACGGCGCCAGCAACCCGCGCTTGCGATGGGTGAACCATTCTGACGCTACAACACCGGCAGGAGCCCCGTCATACCCGGGGTCTTCCTCTATGCCAGAGGGCGTGGGCGGTCTATAACCCTGACGGCGCAGTAGGTCGAACTCTGCGGATAGGCTGGCATGTCCATGGAGTAACTGAAGCTGCACCCGATCCGATGGATAACGCTTGGCGAGAAAATGATGTACCCTGCTGAACATCTGGTTGCTTGTGGCCTGTGTAGGCAGGGCGAAATAGCAGCCTTGGTGGCCGGATGCGGCCCAGTGGTCGGCCAGAAACATAGCGGCCTCCGTCTTGCCCTCACCCATTGGTGCTTCCAAGATTACCAGGGCCGGAGGTGTGAGTTGCTCAGCTAGCTCCTCCACGGCTGCTTGCAGGGGACGGGGTGAAAAGTTGAAGAGGGAACTGAAACTGGCCGGAACGGTCACGGGCGCCCAGTCCGTCCAGCCCAGTTCCCGCAGAGCCTTCTGCGCCCTGCCCGATGCAATTGAAATATAATCTTCCAACACAAAGTCGGAGTCGGCATATGGAAAGTAGCGTTCGTCGGAAGCGATCCAATCACAGAGGGATGTCAGGCCCGCCAAAGCGATGAGAATGCCGGGACTGTCGAGGCTGACATGCCATGAGGTTTCAACGGTTTCGCAAAACCGGTTTAAGGTGGTGAACAGTTCCGCCCGAACCTCCACCCAGCCTGCATCGCCGGCGGTTCTGGTATCGACGGATACGATATCTTCCGGGCGAGGGAATACCCCGTGGTGTCCGCCTACCGCTACAGCCAGAGGCCAGGCCGCTGTATATGGCATACCTGCGGTTGTCAGCAACGGTTCAACCACAGCGGTGGTGATGATCCCGTGGGGTTGTCTGCGGGGGTCCAAATGGCGGTGAAACCGCAGCCCGGCACCTTGAAGTCGTTCCTTGGCCTGGGGGCACTTCATTTGAAATACAGGAGAAGCCTTACCCAGGTCGTGAAGGCCAGTCCCAAGGGCGAGCCACGCCGCCGCCAGAGCCGGATTGACATCAAGACCGCGAGCAAGTGCCGCACGCCGGGCCGGCGATAGGGCACTGTCCCACAAAGCACGGGCTACCATTGCCGTATCGAGCAGGTGACAAATCAGGGGGTGAAAACCAGGCTGTTCCGGCATAGGATTGCGGTTGCTACTATGGACCTTCGCCCACAGTGAGCGGCAGGTAGGCGATAAAAGAATAAAAGCCACCTCCAAAACATGGATCAACTAGATGCTTTGGTTCCACAGTATCAATCCAGCTATGACAAATGTTGTCAAGAACGAACGTTCGGTGACCGTTACAATCATTCCTTCATCAAAAATCCCCAAAGAAATCACCTGGTGGGGTTGCGGAGATAATACCTGACTGAAAGCGGACTTCGGTTCAACAAAGCGGAGTTCGGTTCAGGGAGGTATATCTTGAATCAGGGACTGCTGATTTTCTTGGCCGCCCTGCCGGTGCTGTCGGTGGTTATCTTCCTCGTCTTCCTGCGGTGGCCGGCCTCGCGCACCATGCCGGTGGCCTTCCTGATCACGGCCGCCGTGGCCTTCTGGGGCTGGCGCGTGCCCCCGGCCTGGATCGCGGCCTCGACCATTCAGGGGGCCTTCGTGGCCCTGGAGGTTCTCTTCATCATCTTCGGCGCTGTTTTTCTGCTCCGGACTCTCCAGGCAAGCGGGGCCATCGACACCATCCGAAGGGCTTTCACCGGGCTGAGCCCGGACCGGCTGCTGCAGGCGATCATCATCGGCTGGTTCTTCGGCAGTTTTATCGAAGGAGCCTCGGGCTTCGGCACCCCGGCGGCCATCGTGGCTCCCCTGCTGGTGGGGCTGGGATTTCCGGCCGCCGCCGCGGTCATGGTGGGCCTCCTGATCCAGAGCACACCGGTCTCTTTCGGAGCGGTGGGGACGCCCATCCTCCTGGGGGTGGCGACCGGGCTCCGGAGTCCCATCGTCGATCCGGAGGTGGCCCGCCTGGGGCTGACCTATCCCGAGTTCATCAGGAGCATCGGCCTGCGGGTCGCCATGATCCACGGCCTGGTCGGACTCTTCATCCCCCTCTTCCTGGCGGTGATGCTCACCCGCCACTTCGGCGCCCGGCGCTCCTTCAAGGATGGGCTCCGGGCCTGGCGCTTCGCCCTCTTTGCGGGGCTGGCCTTTGCCGTCCCTTACGTGCTCACCGCCGCTTTCCTCGGCCCCGAGTTCCCCTCCCTGGCCGGGGGCCTGGTGGGGATGTCCCTGGGCCTCCTGGTCCTGCGCCGGGGTTGGCTGCTGCCGGCCGAGCCGTGGGATTTTCCAGCCGCGGCGCCGGGAGGGGGACGGGGGAAATCACCGGCAGAAGCGGCGGCCAAGGCGTCTCCAGAAAGCGCCAACAGCGCTGCCGGGCGCGGGGCTTCCGGGCGCCTGGCTGCCGGGCGCGGGTTGGAGGTGGGGAGCCCGGTGATGGTGGAACTGGCCAAAGAACTATCCCCCGGCCTCCCGGGCCATTCACGCCGCGCTGCCGGGAAAACCGGACGCACCGCCAGTGACACGGACGGTATTGTCGGCGCCGCCGGCGCCACGCGGAAAATTTCCCTCCCCCTGGCCTGGGCTCCTTACCTCCTGGTCACCCTTTTCCTGATCCTGTCCCGCCTGCCCCAGTTGCCCTTCCAGGCGCTCCTCAAGTCGGTGCGCCTGCGGATCCCCGACCTCCTGGGCACCGGGTTGGAGGCCTCCTCCTTCCCCCTCTTCTCCCCCGGGGCCCTGCTGCTGCTCGCCGCCCTGGCCGCTTTTCCGCTCCAGCGGCTCCATCCCCGCCGCATTAGCCAGGCGGCGGCCGGCACCCTGCCGGTGATCCTCGGCACCGCCGCGGCCCTGGGCTTCATGGTTCCGATGGTCCGGATCTTCGTCAACTCCGGAACCAACGCCCTGGGGATCGACAGCATGCCCCTGCTGCTGGCCAAGGCGACGGCGAACGCAGCCGGCGCCGCATGGCCCCTCTTCGCCCCCGCCGTGGGCGCCCTGGGGGCTTTCGTGGCGGGGAGCAACACCTTCAGCAACATGATGTTTTCGCTGTTTCAGTACGGGATTGCCCAGGAAATCGGCGCCTCGACCCGCCTGGTGGTCGCTCTTCAGGCGGTGGGCGGGGCGGCGGGGAACATCGTCAGCATCCACAACGTGGTTGCCGTCTCGGCCGTGGTGGGGCTGTTGGGACGGGAAGGAGAACTGATCCGCAGGATGGCTTTGCCGCTCCTGTATTATCTCCTCTTCGCGGGTGTGATCGGCATGGCCGCGGCTTTCCGGGCGGTTTAAACACTCCACCGCAATGCAGAGTCTGATGTGGCTTACAACGTTACCGGTTCAAAAGATCCGGTAGATGATCTGGATGATCACCCGCCGGATGGTGCTCAGGAGGAAGATGGCGATCAGGGGAGAGAAGTCCATCCCCATCCCTCCGGTGGGGATCACCCGCCGGATCGGCGACAGGACCGGCTCGGTAAATTTCCTGATGAACCGGGACAGCTTGTAGTACCATGAGGCCCTGGGCTGGATCCAGGTCAGGATCGCCCCGGCGACGAACAGCCAGATCCAGATAGTGAAGACCAGGTCTACCAACCCGGCCAGTTGAGCGGAAAGCATGCGCCCGCCCCCTTCCAGATAATTGTAGGCCTCAACTCCGGTAAGCGTCCAGCAGCCCCGCCTCGCCGATCCGGTCACGGATGGCCTGCCGGTCCACGGTATACAGGCCCCGATCCTTGAGGTGATCCAGGAGTCCGCCCGCCCCGAGGAAGCTGTACTTCTTATATTTGCCCTGCGGATCCCCGATCTGCTCCCGCACCCAGGCGATGCCCTCCCCGAGGGCGGTGGTCCGGGGGATCTCCAGCAGCGGTTCGCCCAGGGCGGCACGGGCGGCGTTGTTCCCCGCCAGGATCCCCGTGACGAGGGCGTCGATGATCCCGATCAACTGGCCGCTCTTCTCCCCGGCGCAGAAGAGGTTGGGCCGTTCCAGCACCTGGAACCGGTCATCCCGGGGGGCGTTGGCCAGGAAGCGGACGGAGTTGCCCTTGCTTCCGCAGAGGGGATCCAGGAAGGCTGCGTTCTCGAATCCCGGCATTGACCGCAGCACCTGAAGGTTGACGTAGGGGTAGGAGGCCATCTTGAACACCCCGACGTCCAGGCAGACGATGTTGTCCTCGTACTCCGTCTTTTCGGAAAGGAACTGGTTGGCCCGGATCTGCCGGAGATGATCCCGATCCGGGGCGAAGCCCTTGGGGACGGGCAGGTACATCCACCCGCCGGCTTCCTCGAGCCGGCGCAGCACCTCGGGGGCCACCGATTCGCGGACCAGGACGGTGGAGTTGGTCATCGCGCCGACCAGCCCGTCTTCCCGCGGGGTCGCCCATTCCTTGACCCCCGCCTTCGCCGACAGGCTGATCCGCGGGCCGTAGCTGGGACAGCGCATCACGCACATGGAGCAGCCGTTTCCATAACGGGCGCAGAGCCCCTGGGGGCCGGTGCCCCCAGTGGCGTCGACGAAGGCCCCGGCCTCGATGGCCTCCCCGTTCTTGAGCCTCACCGCCTCCAGCCGATCGCCCCGCATGACGGTGCGGTCCACCGTGGAGTTGAACAGCACGTGGATCCCAGCTTTTTCCAGGACGTCCCGGATGGCTTTCTCCACCTTGAGGTTGTCGTAAAGATAACCGTGCTCCTGCTGCGGGATGTTGGTCCGGTAGGTGATCACCGACTCCATCGCTTCAAACAGGTCGGCGCCGCCGCCCATAGCCATGGATTCCAGCATGATCGTATTCCGGGCGTTGAAGGCGTTGAGCCCCGCGCCCAGGGCCCCCACGCCCAGCAGCACATCCAACCGCTCCACGAGGATGACCTTCACGCCCCGCAGCGCCGCCCCGATGGCCGCGCCGCAGCCCGCGTAGCCGCCTCCCACCACAACCACTCGCTGCAATTCGGTACCCCCCATTGAAACCCGTCCGGAGAAGAAGGTTGGAAGCCTTATCCCGGTTGTGCCGGTTTTTTAAATGACTTGGGCAGAGTTTTTCAATCTTTGTTTCCAGGTTTCTTCAAGGCAATTCCGCCGCCGGAATTCGATTTCCTGCGTTTTGCACCGAGAGGATTCACTCCCCGCGAGGCGAAGGTTCGATTAGAACAGTCAATTGCATCAAGATTTTGTATCGATCAATCAATCACCTGAAGATCTTGTATTGATCGCACCGATCAGGAGGGATCCGGGTGCCGCCGCTGGTGACGAAGGAAAAGTGTGACGGTTGCGGGGTGTGCGTCTTCGCCTGCGGGGAGTACATTTACGCCATAGGTGAGGACGATAAGGCCGTGGCGAAGACTCCGGCGGCCTGCGTGGAATGCTTTATCTGCCAGGTTTACTGCCGGCCGGGGGCGATCAGGATCCATCCCAAGCGCAGGGATGCCGTGGCGATTTGACGTATCAGCACCAACAATTATAGAGAGCGACTTAGAGAGCGTTAGAGCGACTTAGAGAGCGGCGCGGGAGAGCAATGTACCCGGCCCGTCTTTCTCAGGAGGGATCACCCCTTGCCCATCAGTTGGCGGGAAGAAACCGTCGAAGCCGACGTCCTGGTGGTCGGCGGAGGGATCGCGGCTTGTTGCGCCGCCGTCGAAGCGGCCAAGTTCGGCGTAAGAGTGATCCTGGCCGATAAGGGCCGCCTCGGTGTGAGCGGGTCGACCCCCACCTCCGGGGGTGGAGTGGCCTTCCCCGATCCCGGGCAGGGTGACGACGTGGCCAAGTTCTACGAGGACACCTGGCGGGCGGGCGACGAACTGGGAGACCCCGCCCTCGTCCGGATCCTGTGCGAGGAAGCGGGGGAAGGCGTCCAGAGGTTGGAACAGCTCGGAATCCCATTTGAGCACGGGGCGGACGGCGGGTTTACCCACCGGAGCAGTCTGGGCCACCGGTCCCCGCGGAGTTGCAGCCCGCTGGGTCGGGGGGCCGGAATGATGGTCGGCCTCCGCAAGGAGGTCTTTCATCGCGGGGTGACGGTTTACGAGAACCTGGCCGTGACCCGCGTCATCGTCTCCGGCGGGGAAGTGAGGGGAGCATACGGGATCGATCTCCGGACCGGGAGCGCCCGCCTGTTCAAGGTCCCCTCGGTCATCCTGGGTGCGGGCGGGGCCACCGACCTGTACCCGGTGGCCAGCGCCAACTATCTCACTTCGGGCGACAGCTACGCCCTGGCCTACGAGGCCGGCGCCATGCTGGCCAACATGGAGTTCGTGGAGTTCACCATCGTCCCCGCTTCGGCCGGGGGCAGGGCCATCAGCTCGGGCGGCGCCACCTCCTACCCCGGGCAGGGGGGCCGCCTCTACAACTCCCTCGGCGAGCGGTTCATGGAACGGTATGATCCGGAGAAGCTCGAACGGGCCAGGCGCAGCAACCTGGTGCGCGCGATCTACACCGAGTGCATCGAGGGCCGGGGGCCCATCATGATGGACGCCTCCTGGATCCCGCCGGAAAGGCGTCACATCCTGGAGCGCTCGGAGAGCATCCTGAAGCTGCGGGCCTCGGGGATCGAGCCCTGGCAGGATCGTTTCGAGTGGGTGATCACCGTTCACACCTTCCTGGGGGGCGCCGTGATCGACGAAGAGGGCCGGACGACGGTGCCGGGCCTTTACGCGGCGGGGGAAGCGTCCAACGGGATCCACGGGGCTGACCGGCTTTCGGGGAACGCCATCGGGGAGGGGATCGTCTTCGGGTTCCGGGCCGGCCGTGCTGCGGCGAAGCGGGCGCTTGCCGGTCTCGTGGACGGCCGGGCGGCTGACGGCCGGGGGCTTGACGGCCGGGGGCTTGACGGCCACCGTGACAGGCTGCGGATGCTGCTCGCGGCCTCCCCATCCGATACCCGCGAACTCAAGAGGTCGTTGCAGCAGGCCGCCTGGAGCCGGATCGGCGTCCGCAGGAGCGGCGAGGGCCTCCGGGAAGCGGAGTCCGCCTTCGAGGAGCTGGGCAGTGCGGCCCTCGGAAGCGGCGCCCGCGATTTGAAAGAAGCCCAGGCGCTGATGGAACTGGCCAACCTGAGCCTGACGGGAAAGCTCATCGCCAGGGCGGCCCTCCGCCGGGAGGAATCCCGCGGTCAACACTGGCGCACTGAACACCCCCAGAAGGACGGCGCCTGGAACAGGTGGATCGTCCAATCCCGTGAACGAGGGGAAGAGGTGACTACCCCGGCGGAGCTGGCCGCCGCCCGGTAACACTCTTGAAT
>JACPQU010000031.1 GCA_016190305.1 Bacillota bacterium | reverse complement strand
GGAACATCCAGGGCCAGGGCAAGCAGCAGGTGGGCTTCGCGGGGGGCTCCTTCGATTCCTGCGGCGGCCAGAGCCGCCGCCCCCCAGCGCCGTATGCCCCCAAGGGTCAGGTCAACCGGCGCCCGGAACTTTACCGGCTCCGTCCTACCCCCTCCGAAACCGTTCCCTCCGGAGCCGCCCCCTGCGGAACCGCCCTCAACCGGCCACGCCGACGCGGTCATTATATCCCGCCTCGCTCAGTCTCCGGGCCTCTTCCGCTTTCACCAGCGGCACCACCAGGTCCTCCAGCTCTCCCTCCAGGATCGCGCCCAGCTTGTGGAGGGTCAGCCCGATCCGGTGGTCGGTCACCCGGTTCTGGGGGAAGTTGTAGGTCCGGATCCGCTCGCTGCGTTCCCCGGTTCCTACCTGGGACTTCCGCTCCTGGGCCAGCTTGTTCATCTGCTTCTGGCTTTCGATCTCCATGAGCCTGGCTCGGAGCACCCGCATCGCCTTCTCCTTGTTCTTGTGTTGGGAACGCTCGTCCTGGCAGGTGACCACCAGTCCGGTCGGCAGGTGGGTGAGCCGGACGGCGGAGTAGGTGGTGTTGACCCCCTGGCCGCCGGGCCCGCTGGAGCAGTAGGTGTCGACCCGTAACTCTTCGGGGGCGATCCGGACATCCACTTCCTCCGCCTCCGGCAGCACGGCCACGGTGGCGGTGGAGGTGTGGATCCTCCCCCCGGCTTCGGTGGACGGGATCCGCTGCACCCGGTGGACCCCGCTCTCGTGCTTCAAAAGGTTGTAAACTCCCTGGCCGGATACGCCGGCGATGATCTCCTTGTAGCCGCCGAGCTCGGTCTGGTGGCTGCTGATCTCCTCGACCCGCCATCCCTTCGACTCGGCGTAACGGACATACATGCGCAGCAGATTACCGGCAAAAAGGGCAGCCTCCTCTCCACCGGTTCCCGCCCGGATTTCCACGATCACATCCCGGTCCTCGGCGGGATCCCGCGGCAGCAGCAGGATCCGGAGCCGCTGCTCCAACTCGGATACCCGCTGCTCCAGGGCTTTCGCCTCGGCTTCGGCCATGGCCCTCATGTCCTCGTCCTCACTCTCAGCTGCGAGCAACTCCCGGGCGCCTTTCAACTCGTCGGAGACCTTCCGGTACTCCCTCCAGGCCCCCATCACCGGGATCAGGGCGGCGTGCTCCCGGGCCAGCTTCTTCCATCGCTCCTGTTGGGAGATCACCGCGGGGTCCGACAGGAGTTCGTTCAACTCTTCGTAACGCCTCTGGATGGTCTGGAGACGCTGGATCATCGCTTCTCGACCCCCAATCCCCCGACCGTGCCCGCCTGAATTTCCACCACCCGGCTTCCCTCCGCGTCCCCTTCCTTCGGCAGGGAACTCAGGGCCGCCAAGGCAACCTCGATTTGATCGTCGTCAGGTTCTCGGGTGGTGAGGTGTTGCAACCAGACCCCCGGGGCCGTGATGAGGGCGGTGAGGCGGTTCCGGTGGCGGGCGGCCAGGCGGATCAACTCGTAGGCCGCACCCGCCACCACCGGCAGGAGGGCCAGGCGCAGGAGAATCCGCTGCCAGAGGACCGGCCAACCGAAGAAAGTATAGAGGAGGACCTTGATCAGCACCACCAGGAGAAGGAAACTGGTTCCACAGCGCGGGTGAAAGCGGCTGTGCCTCCGTACCGTCTCCACGGTCAGGGGCTCACCCGCCTCCAGGCAGTTCACGGCCTTGTGTTCGGCGCCATGGTACTGCAATACCCGTTGCATCTCTCCAAGACGCCCGATCAGCAGGAGGTACCCCAGCAGGACCGCCTGGCGGAAGAACCCCTCGATAATGTTGAGGAGCAAGGGTGATTCGATCCCTGACTGGACGAAACGGACCAGGTAGGTGGGAGCGACGACGAAGATCCCCAGTCCCAGAACGATCCCCACCACCAAGGTGATCCCGATCTCCCGGGAGGAAATCTTCTCTTCTTCATCCTGGAGAGCGGCGTTGGCGGAGAAAGAGAGCGCCTGAAGGCCGAGAACGAGGGCTTCGATCAGGGCGAACATCCCGCGGACCAGGGGTAAGCGGCGGAAGCGCCAGCGCGAGGTCCAGAAATAGATGGGCGCCTGGTCAATGACGATCCGCTGATCGGGTTGCCTCACCGCCACCGCCCGGTTCCGGGCATCCCGCATCATCACGCCTTCAATTACGGCCTGTCCGCCGATCACGACCTCCTGTCGCACCTGCACCACATCCTTGTGGAAAAACGGAGGGAAAAAAAAACAGAGCCGCTTGGGGCTCTGCTTTTTTTCTCGCTAGGAAGCCTTGCCTCCTTGCGCCTGCAATCCGTATCTCCGGTTGAAACGATCGACCCGGCCACCCGAGTCGACGAACTTCTGCTTGCCGGTGAAAAAGGGGTGGCACTTGGAGCAGATCTCCACCCGGATGTTCTTCTTGATCGAGCCGGTGACGAAAGTTTCGCCGCAAGCGCAGGTAACCTTGGTGGCACCGTAATCTGGGTGGATTCCCTTCTTCAACGCCCTTCACCTCTCCAGGCACCGTTCTGCAGGCGCCGCGGCATTTTACAGTTTGCAGATTGGTTGTACAGACTGAAATTATATCACGGTCGATTCACTCACGGCAAGTATCGAATGGGATCTCGTGGACGCCCGTCAATCCTGATTTCAAAGTGGACATGGGGCCCGGTGGAGTTTCCGGTGCTGCCCACCCTTGCCACCGCGTCGCCGGTGCTGACCCGTTGCCCTATCGCCACCAGGTTCCGGGAGTTGTGAGCATAGAGGGTCGACACTCCGTTACCGTGATCGATCTCGATCACATTGCCGTAGGTGCCCCACCAACCGGTCCGGACCACCACCCCGGAGCGGGCAGCCCGGATCACCGTGCCTGTGGGTGCCGCCAGGTCGATCCCCTCGTGCAGCCTCCCCCATCTCTGACCGAAACCGGAGGTCATCCTGCCCACCAGCGGCCAGACAAAATCTCCGGATCCTTCCTCCGGCCGGTCGCCGCCCGCACCCACCGGGATGAGCAGTTTCCGCCCCACCGACAGGCGGGTGGGATCGGACAGCTTGTTGGCCGAAACGATCTGCCCGGTGGTGATCCCGTACTTACGGGCCAGGTCCCAGACGGTGTCGCCCCAGCGGACGGTGTGCACGATCCCCTCCCTGCGGATCACCAGGCGCTGGCCCACCTTGATCACGTTCAGGTTCCGGATCCCGTTATTCGCAGCCAGTTCCTTCACGCTCACGTCAAACCGTGAGGAGATCGACCCCAGGGTGTCGCCGGGCCTGACCGTGTAAAGGAGGTCCCCTCCCGCACCGGCCGGCCGGTTGTTCGCCGGGGTTGCGGCGGCGATCGCCGCAACGGTTTTCGAGGGCGACCCCGCGGAAGTTTCCGCGGCTTCCGCCTTTGCGGGGGAAGGGGCCGCAACCGTTTGGGCCGGAACCGTTTGGGCCGCAACCACCGTTACCGGGATAGAGCCCGCCCGGTCCCCTCGACCCAGGCTGCGAACGGGACGAAGCATCTCACCGCGAGCAGGGGGGGGAACGGATGGAACCATGGAAGCGGCGGCCATGGAAACGGATGTTGCCACTGCTATGCCGGTAACTGATATGTCGGAAATGGAAGTTGCCACGTGCTCTCGGGCCGTCCGCTCCGGATCTTCCATCCGGCCTGAACCCAGGGTCACCACCGCAAGCAGGGCGATCAGCAATCCCGCCACGCGGTAAAAACCCTTGCCTTTTCGATGCACTTTTCAGTTCACCCCTAATGGACCAGTGTTTCCGGATCCTGGGAGCGCCCTTCTATTCTTGCCCGGCACGTGCTTTTTATACGCCGGAACAGTCGGGCGCCTGGGGTGAACTTCCAGATCTGGTTTTGCTCGCGGGAAACCGGCTTACGGAAAGCCGCTAATCGTAAAGCTTGCGCATCATGTTCAGGAAGTCCTGGTTCGTGTTGCTCTTGCCCAGCTTGTCGATGAACTCTTCGATGAACTCCACGTTTCCCAGGGTGTCCATGGACTTGCGGAGCTGCCACATGATCGCGAGCTCGTCGCCGCTCAGGAGCAGTTCCTCCTTGCGGGTCGAGGAACGTTTGACGTCGATGGCCGGGAAAACCCGGCGCTCTGAAAGCTTTCGGTCGAGGTGAAGCTCCATGTTGCCCGTCCCCTTGAACTCCTCGTAGATCACCTCATCCATCCGGCTCCCGGTATCGACCAGGGCGGTGCCGATGATGGTCAGGCTGCCTCCCTCTTCCACTTTCCGGGCGGCGCCGAAGAAGCGCTTCGGCCGGTGAAGGGCGGCCGGGTCCATGCCGCCGGACAAGGTCCTGCCGCTGGGGGGGATCACCAGGTTGTTAGCCCTCGCCATCCGGGTGATGCTGTCCAGCAGGATAACGACGTCCTTCTTATGCTCCACCAGCCGCTTGGCTCTTTCCAGGACAAGGTCGGCGACCCGGATGTGGTTCTCAGGAAGCTCGTCGAAGGTTGAACTGACCACTTGCCCCTTGATCGAGCGGAGCATGTCGGTGACTTCCTCCGGCCGCTCGTCGACCAGGAGCACCAGCAGTTCGATTTCCGGGTGGTTGGTGGTGATGCTGTTGGCGAGATTCTTCAACAGGGTGGTCTTGCCGGCCTTGGGCGGCGAAACGATCAGTCCGCGCTGCCCCTTTCCGATAGGGGCGATCAGGTCGACAAGCCTGGTGGAAACTGGGCCTCCCTGGTGCTCCAGGTTGATCCGCTCTTGAGGGTAGAGGGGGGTCAACCGCTCGAAGCGGGGACGCTTGGATGAGTGCTCCGGTTCCAACCCGTTGACTGCTTCCACGTGCAAGAGGGCGAAATAGCGTTCATTTTCCTTGGGTGGGCGCACCCTCCCCGAGATCTGATCGCCGGTCCGGAGGTCGAAGCGGCGGATCTGGGAAGGGGAGACGTAGATATCCTCCGTGCTGGGAAGGTAATTGGCGGGCCGGAGGAACCCGAATCCGTCAGGGAGGATCTCCAGGACGCCCTGGGCGAAGATGAGGCCGTCTTTCTCCACCGCGGCCCGGACGATCTCGAAGATCAGATCCTCCCGCTTCAGCGCCCCGTATTCGGGGATCTGCAGCTCCCTGGCCAACTTGTCAAGCTCGGCCAGGCTTTTCTCTCTCAATTCCGCTATGTGCAAGCACAACCACCTCCATGCGATCTACACAACGCGATCTACACAACTTTCAACCACCGGGAGGACAGGAACGCAACAGACCGGATCCGGCCGGCGGATCGAATTCCGGCGGATCGAATGATCGGATTTGCTACGCGGTCACTCCGCAGTGGAGAACGGGAGAAGAAGTATCGGTCTAACCGCCAAGCACAGGCCCCAAGCCCGCCTTTTTCCAATCTTCGATGAACCTGGCTACGCCGAGATCGGTCAAGGGATGGGAAACCATCTTCTTGAGCACCGCAAAAGGAATGGTGGCGATGTGGGCCCCGGCCCGGGCCGCCTGTACCACGTGCAGGGGGTGCCTGACACTTCCCGCGATGATCCTGGTGCGGAGGCTGTGCTGCTCGAAGACCTCGGCGATTTCAGCCACCAGTTCCACCCCGTCGTGCCCCACGTCATCCAGCCTGCCGACGAACGGGCTCACGTAGGAGGCTCCCGCACGGGCGGCAAGCAGGGCCTGGTTCGTCGAAAAGATCAGGGTCGCATTGGTGGCCACGCCCCGGCCGGCCAGTTGGTGAATGGCCTTGAGCCCCTCGGTGATCAGCGGGATCTTGACGACCACGTTGGTAGCCAGGGCAGCCAGCTCGACCGCTTCCTTGACCATCCCGGCCGCCTCGGTGGCAATGACCTCCGCGCTGACCGGGCCCTTGACGGCGGCGCAGATCTCTTTGATGGTGGGAAAGAACTCCTTCCCTTCCGCCGCGATCAGGGTGGGATTCGTGGTGACCCCGGAGAGCACGCCCCAGGACCCTGCCTCCGTGATCTCCGCGATGTTCGCGGTATCCAAAAATATCTCCACGCTGATAGGGCCTCCTTGGGACTATGGAAGTTATGGTACCCACTTCCAGGGCCGGCTATTGCAATGTGCCAGGGGATGGATCGGCTCGCCATCGAGGGCCTGGGGAGGGCGCTGCTCTCACCCGCTGCGGTTAACTTGTCCCCGCGCGGCGCCCAAATGGAACTTACCTTTGGTATTATATTTCAATTAGTTTCTGCTTACAACGTCGAAATCCTTTTCAGAAGCCTTCTAGTCTCCCTTCCACAAGGAGACGGCTTGGCGGCGCCTGGTTTCCAAGGAGCCGGATGGTTCGGTTTCACCCTGCTGGTCGAACTCCACGGCCTCCTGCCCGAGGAGGTAGGGAGTTCGGCTCCCGACCGGCGCTCCCTCGGCGACGGGGATCCGGTGGTCCTGCTCCAGGGGGGAGTGACCGGGGGCGTCGACCGAGACCCTGACGGAGACCGCTCCCTCTTTGACCGGAAGGGGAACGGTCAGGCCGCCCTTCCCGGCCCGGTAGAGGAGGCCGTTCACGGTTACGTCAGCCGCGACTTCCCGGAGAGTACTGCGCTCTCTCAGCCCGATGGTGATCACCGCCTCGTCTCCAATCCTGAGTGGACCTGCCGCAACGGTGACGAGAAGCTCCGGCCTTCCCACCGAGACCTGGATGGGGATCTTCGAAAGCAGCAAACCGCGCTCCTGATCCTGGACGAAGAAGTACCCGAAATACTCCCCCGGCGTCCTGGGCGGCGTGAGCTCGGCGCGAAGCGTCCAGGTCCCTCCCAGGCGGTGCAGGGCCTGGACGTCGTCCGCCCGGACATTTCCGGCATCTCTGACGGTCCGGTAGTGAAAATCCACCTGGGTTTTGAGGCCTGGCACGTAAAAGCCCTCGACCTGCCCGCGGTATCTGCCCGGTAAGGGGTTGAGAACCTCCAGAGAGGCGGTGGAGGAGCCGACGGTGATGCTGGAGGCCACCTCCTCCCACTCCCCGCTCTCCGGGTTTTCATGGAGGAGGAAAAGATCCAGGTCGGACTCGGGTTTCTCGGCGCTGTCGATCCAGGCCTTTAAATAGAAATCCCTGGAGTCGACGGTGAAAACGGAAGAGCTCACCGTTCCCCGGTCGAGAACGGTGAGGGATTCCCGGGAGGCGCTCTCGGCAACCGGAGCCAGCCCCACCCCCGTGGCGCGGCCCCGGAAATCACCGTAAGCGTTGGTCAGGATGAAGTCGGCCGCGATCTTGCTCCCGTTTCCGGAAGGGACCGCCGCTCGCCAAAGTTCCGGAAAGGCGTAGATCCCCTTTACCGAAACCCTCAACTGGTACTCGGACAGCAGGCGACCGAACCTGGAAAGCCCCGGTGAGCTGTAAACCACAACTTCCCACACGCCGGGATCGGGGTCCTTCACCGGGAAGATCACCTCGTTGCCGGCCGTCGCATCCAGGCCGGCGTACTCGCTGAGGGCGAGCTCCCTCCCATCGGGCTGGGTGACGTGCATCCGCACCCGCCCGCGGGCCTGCCCCTGGGAGTCGGCGGGAACCCGAAGGTTGAGCAGCAACTCCCCGGTTCCGGCGGGGACATCGAAATAGTAACGCCGGTAGCCCGCCGCGCTGATGCTCCCGGTCTTGACGACGGCGTAGCCTTTTTCCGAAGAGAAGTTCTCGGCTCGAACCATGGTGATCAGGGCATTCACCTCACCGCCGGGGGCCGACCCGTCACCGCCGGGGGTTGACCCGCCGACGGCGTTTCCGGTGAGAAAAGCGCTGTAGAGACCTTGGCCGGCCGGCGGATCAAAGGATACCGCCACCCGCCTGGAGCCCTGGGCCGGGAGAATGAGCCTGGGTTGTTTGGGGATGAGCCACGACTCGGAACCCGACAGCTCCAGCATCAGGTCGTTCCTGCCGGGGTTCCGGAGATTGTAGACCATCATGGCCGGCGCGTAGTCCCGGATCAGCAGGCCGGAAGGGTCGCCGGTCCCCTCGATGGACACGCCGGGGACCTGGGTGGTGTAGGGAAGAAACCGCCACGCCCGGCTGATGTTCAATTTACCCCGGCCTTGCTCCACCGCCTGATAGGAAGGGAGCGGCGAAGCCGACTCTTCCAGGGCACGGCGGATGAGCTGGGGGTTGTAGTTGATCCCGCTTTTCTTCGCTCCCTGGATCAACAGGGCAATCCCGCCGGCCACGTGGGGAGCCGCCATGCTGGTTCCCTCGAGCACGGCGTAGCCGCCGCCGTCCCAGCGCGGCACGGTGGAATTGGCGCTCCCCGGGGCGACCACATGCGGGGCCAGGCTCCCGTCATGCCGGGGGCCGACCGAGCTGAAAAACCAGAGGGTATCGTCGGGCACGGTGTAACCGTAGTTCAGATCCCAGAGACGGGCGGAGACGTAGGCGCCGGCGACGATGGCGTTGGAACCCCGATTGGGGGTGGCGGTGCTCGCCAAGCCGGGGCCGGTATTTCCCACCGCCAGGACGAAGATGGTCCCGTATCGCCGCTCAAGGTCGGCGATGAGGTCGGCCTCTTCCCGGTCACCGGCTGCGGGATCCCCCAGGCTTCCGACGCTGATGCTGATGATGTCTGCGCCCTTCACCGCGGCGTAGAGAATGGCCTCCGAGATGGCCGCCCATGTGCCGTCACCCGAGGATCCCAAGGCCTTGATCGCCATGAGCCGGGCCCCCGGCGCAATCCCCTTGACCGCCCCGTTCGCGGCCGCGATCCCGGCGACATGGGTTCCGTGGCCGTTCCCGTCAAAACCGATCCGGACCCACCCCCCTTCGGACTGGAGCCCCGCAACCACGAACGAGGAGGTTTGCTCCGGATCAAAGTAGGCGAACCCGCGGCTCTCGCTATAGGGCGACAGGGCAACCTCGTCGGTGAGGCTCCCGTCGCGGTCGGTATCCACCAGCACCCGGTCATAGACGCCGGCCTGACCGGAATCGACCAGCACCACCGGGAAGCGATCGTCGCGCCGCCCGTTCCGGTTCAAGTCCCGCCCGATGTATCCGTACTCGTCAAGCTGGCTCTCGTTCAGAAATCCGTAACGGTAGTTTCCGCTCTTCGAGCGGATCGACTCAGGCAGGATCAAGCGTCCCAGCGCGGTCTGGAGCAGGCGGCCGTTGGCTGAAACAGAACTGCCGGTGAGAACCAAACCCTCGTCGGTGAAGTCGACCCAGTCCACGATCTTGACCTGACCACCGGAGGCCAGGCGCAGATCCGGATGAGAGACGTCGATCCCGGTATCGATGATCGCGATGGTCACACCGGACCCGTCATACCCGGTGCGGTCGGTCAGGGAACGAGCCGCGATCTCCTCCCTGGTGAGTTCCAGGCTCTGACCCGGCCTGGTTCCCTGGTAGCTCACCGGGGGCTCGTCAGCCAGGAGAACCGCCCGCCGATCAGCCGCCGACCTGAACGCCAGGCCCAGAGGGCGGATGAGCTTTGAGCCGGCGCCGGCGGCGTCGGCCCGGAGGACCTTCGACCCGGAATCAGCCGGACCGGCAACGGAAAATCCCGAGAAAGGAAAAACGAAGATGATCAGGCCCAGGATCAGGGCGATGATCAGGGCCGGGCCCAAGAGCGCCGACGGCGTTCGACGAGCCGGCTTCATTATACCTTTCCCGGGCCTACTCGGTGGTTTCAAGATAGGTGATCGCTCCCACTGCTTCGTTCAAATACAGGGAGATGTAGTCCCCGGCCCGCAGGGAAGCCAGGTTGACCTTCCGGCCGTTCCTGACGATGACCGCCCCGTCGCTGACTTTCAAATAGCGCATCCCGCCGCCCGGGAGACTGATCAGCAACCTGGACTCGGAGGGCAGGACGGAAAGGAGGTATCCCCGGTGGGTAAAGCGGACGGCTTCCACAAACCGCACCGTGTTCCGGGCGGAAAGGACCAGGTAGACCGAGTCCCCTGCTTCCAGATCATCCAGGGAGGCCGGCCGGCCTTGGCGGTACACGGGGGCCCCTTCCAGGAGCACGCGGGATCGGGCCAGGCCCTGGGAGTCCTGGTAACGGAGCGTGCGACGCCCCGCATCCACGGAAAGCAGCTTGCCTCCGGCGTCACGGTACTCGAGATCCACCATGGTGGCGAGTCCGGATGAATCCAGCAGCAGGTTCGCCTCATCCAGCGGAGCGATGTCCGTCCGCCGGGCTCCGGTGCCGTTACGGAAGATCCCGGCCTGGGAGGCCAGCTTGACCCTGGAATCCTGGTTCTCCTGGAGACCCCTGATGACCAGGATCCCCCCGGCGGGATCATACTCCCGCACCACGCCCCGGAGGTCATAAGCCTTTCCGAGAACCTCCAGAAGACGCCGGACCAGAGCCGCCGCCTCAGCGCCCGTGATGGACGCCAGGGGGCGGAAAGTACCGTTCGGATACCCTTGAATGAGGCCCGCGCTGGCCGCCCTGGCCATCTCCACCAGGGCCCAACCGGGAATCGAAGCCTGATCGGTAAAATAATAGCGGCCGAGGGGCGGCTTGACCGGAAGGGCCCTGGTGAGGATGACCACCGCCTCGGCCCTGGTGATCCTCCGGTCCGGCCAGAAGGTTCCTTCATAACCCTTGACGAGGCCCAGTTCCCAGCCACGGGTCACCTCGCGGGCCAGGGGGTGGGAACGGGGAAGGTCACGAAACAGCCCCCGGGCAACCACCGGGGTTCCTTCAAAGAACCGGGGCTCCAGGTTGCGGAGCACAAGCCCCACGAACTCCGCCCTGGTCAGGGCGACGGAAGAGGCGAGCCGCCCGGCCCCAAGGGTGGCGGGAACACCCCTCGCCTCAACGGCGGCCAGATCCCGAGCGGCCCAGGACTGCCCGGCGGCCTCCACCTCCACCAGGCTCCCGGAAACGGCGGTCAACGCCACGGCTGCGATCTGGACGGCTATGAAAGCTGCCAGGCGTCGTGGAATCCTCAAGGTTAGCCTCCTTGGGTCCAGCGGGAACCATCTTCAGGCTCCGGTTGCCGCTCTCTGTTACCTTATGTCAACTAATATCATTCCAGGGACAAGGGCCGCTTTCCTTTGCCAGGGATCCTCAACCCAAGGTAAAAGAACCACACATTTCCACATTATACCAAATCAGTGGAGAAATATCCCTTCCCAACGGTGAAAAAGTCCCGCTCATTCGGAATTCCCTCAGAATATCCATAGTCGATCTCCAGTCGATCCCCCGGCCATCAATCCAGGCCGGGACCGGGAAGGGTGATCAGCACGCTGCCGGTGGCCGGATCCCAGAAGACCTCCCCACCGGCGAGGGACACCAGGTCACGTACCGGCACCATCAGCTTCCCGCCGGAGTCAAGGGGAGGAACCGTCCAATCCCGGCCCGCGCCGTTCAGGTAAACCCGCCTGCTCCCTCCCTCGAAGGAGATCAGCTTGGGTCCGAAGCGAGCCGTATGGCGGCCTCCCGGAAACGAGAAGGTGCTGAAGCCGGCTGCTTGGGCAAGGTCTTCCAGGGGTACGTAAGCCCGCCCCTTGGAGAGGTGCGCGGTACCGACGATTTTCCCGTTCAGCACCCATTGTACTCCCGGCCGCTTCAATTCATCCAGGCGGTTCCGGACTTCCCCCAGGACCTCCCTGACCGCTTTGTCCTCCGGGCCCGACGCTGCAGTCCGAGCCAGGATTCGGGCCGCACGCTCGAACCTCCCCAGGGAGGCCCAGGCCCGGCCCAGCCACGCCGCCCCCGGCACATCCAGGCCTCGGCCGCGGGCCAGGGCCGCCTCCAAGGCGGCCAGCCTGACCGGGGATCCGGGGGATTGATCCCGGTAAGCGCCGACGCGGACCTCGGTGGAAACGACCATCTTCTGGGACCCGTCCCTGAGGGTCAACCGGTAAACCCCTTCCCCGGCGACCAGCGACACCGGCACCCGGAATCCGCCGCCTGGGGGAAGGTCCATCCGGAGCAGCCCCACCGGGGAGAGATCCCGGGCTATTTCGAGCACCGCCGGTCCCCGGCGCGGGCGACCCCCGCGGAACAGG
>JACPQU010000030.1 GCA_016190305.1 Bacillota bacterium | reverse complement strand
GTCCACATGCGCGTAATGACGGTTCGCCGTCTGGTACTCCACGTGGGCCGTGTTGATCGTGATCCCCCGCGCCTTCTCCTCCGGAGCCTTGTCAATGGCATCAAAAGGACCGGCCGTCGCCAATCCCCTCTACGACAAAACATACGTGATCGCACTCGTCAACGTCGTCTTGCCATGGTCAATGTGACCAATCGTCCCCACATTCACATGCGGCTTCGTCCGCTCAAATTTCGCCTTGGCCAACTACATCAACCTCCTGCCGCGCGTTCTTGACCGTTCTATCGACCTAATCTAGCCCTTCTACACTTGGCCCCATTTTATACCAGGATCTCCAACCGCGCCTGCTTCAAGCGCGCCGGCCCCGCAACAGTGAACATCCGGCCGCCGGGACCCCTGGATGTTGAGCGTCTGAGCCTTTTCACCCTTAATGCACCTTGGAGATGATCCCTTCGGCCACATGCTCCGGCACCGGCTCGTAGTGGGAGAACTCCATGGTAAAATGACCGCGCCCCTGGGTCCTGGACCGGATGGAGGTGGCATATCCGAACATATCGGCCAGCGGAACATGGGCCGATATGGCCTGCCCCCCGACGATCCGCTCGATCCCCAGGATACCGCCCCGCCGCGAAGTGAGGTCTCCCATGACATCCCCGAGATATTCCTCGGGTACGACCACTTCGACTTTCATCACCGGCTCAAGCAGGGTGGGTTTCGCTTTCCGGGCAGCAGTCTTGAAAGCCATCGAGGCCGCGATCTTGAAGGCCATCTCGCTGGAATCCACCTCGTGGGAGGAACCATCCATCACCTTGACCCGAATCCCGACCATCGGATACCCGGCTACGACGCCATTTTCCAGGGCGTCCCTGATCCCGGTCTCCACGGCGGAGATGAACTGACGGGGAATGGCGCCTCCGACGACCTGATCGACGAACTCAAAACCGGAGAATTCATCGAGAGGCTCAATCTCCAGCACCACATGACCGTACTGTCCGCGACCACCGGTCTGCTTGACGTAACGGCCTTCCGCCTTGGTAAGTTGCCGGATGGTCTCGCGGTAGGAAACCTGGGGTCTTCCGATATTGGCTTCGACCTTGAATTCCCGGAAGAGCCGGTCGACGATGATCTCCAGATGCAATTCTCCCATCCCGGAGATCAGGGTCTGCCCGGTCTCATGATCAACATGGCAATGAAAGGTCGGATCCTCTTCCGCCAGCCTGGTCAGGGCGTAGGCGAGCTTCTCCTGGTCTGCCTGGGTCTTCGGCTCAATGGCCTGGGAAATGACCGGCTGCGGAAAGCGGATGGATTCCAGGACCAACTGGTACTCGTCATCGCAAAGGGTGTCGCCGGTGCCGACGTCTTTCAGCCCGACCACCGCCACGATGTCCCCCGTAAAAGCGGAGTTGATCTCTTCCCGGTGGTTGGCGTGCAGGCGCACCAGGCGGCCGACCCGCTCCCGCTTCTGACGAGTGGAATTCAACACGTAGGAGCCGGCATGCAAAACCCCGGAATAGACCCGTAAAAAGGTCAGCTTACCCACAAAGGGATCGTTTTGAATCTTGAAAGCCAAACCACAGAAGGGTTCCTCATCGGCCGGCAGGCGCTCGACCCTTTCCCCGGTCTGGGGGTGCCACCCGAGCACCGGCGGGACATCGACCGGTGAAGGAAGGTAATCGACCACGGCCTCGAGGAGAGGCTGGACCCCCTTGTTCCGGTACGATGAACCGCAGAAGACGGGGACGACCTGGAGGGACAGGGTGGCACGCCGGATAGCGGCCATGATCACCTCGGGTGAGATGGCCTGGTCCTCCAGGAATGAGTTCAAAATTTCATCATCGGCTTCGGCCAAGGTTTCAACAAGGAGCTCCCGGGCTGAAACAGCATCTTCGAGGAGTTCCAAGGGGATCTCCGATTCGATGAGCTGGGCGCCGAGCTCGTCATGGTGGGTAACGGCCTTCATCCTGATCAAGTCGATCGCACCACGAAAGTTCTCCTCGCTGCCGATCGGGAGTTGGACGGCCAGAGGCCTCGCGCCGAGCCTCTCCTTAATCATCCGGATTACCCGGTTGAAGTCGGCTCCGACGATATCCATCTTGTTGATATAAGCCACCCGGGGTACCGCATAGTGGTCGGCCTGCCGCCAGACGGTTTCCGACTGGGGCTCAACGCCGCCTTTGGCGCAAAAAACCGCCACTACCCCGTCCAGAACCCGGAGGGAGCGCTCCACTTCAACAGTGAAGTCAACATGTCCAGGGGTGTCGATGATGTTGACCCGGTGCTCACGCCAGTAACAGGTCGTGGCCGCGGACGTGATGGTGATGCCCCGCTCCTGTTCCTGAGGCATCCAGTCCATCGTGGCCGAACCCTCGTGAACTTCCCCCAGACGGTGCACGCGCCCGGTGTAGAAGAGGACCCTCTCGGTGGTGGTAGTCTTACCAGCGTCGATATGCGCCATGATTCCGATGTTTCGAACCCTCTCCAGGGGAAAGTCCCTGGACACACTCGCTCCCCTCCCTTCTTTACGGGTCTTGGCTTTAACCTGCGGGTCTGGAACCGCAGGTTTGATCATTCCCATTCGGTCAATTCCTCCTGGTCGGTGCTCCGTTTGGGCCGGAAGCTTCTCCGGACCGGATCCGAATACTCTTCTCCCAGTACCAACCGGCGCAACACCGCCGGCCGGCCGCGGCAACCATTCCGGCTTCCGCCCGTCCCGCTATACGACCTTCGAAGGACCTCCGGAGAAGCTTACCACCGGAAATGAGCGAAGGCTTTGTTGGCTTCAGCCATCTTGTGGGTGTCTTCACGTTTCTTAACCGAGTTGCCCACACCCTGGAAAGCATCCAGGATCTCTCCCGCCAGCCGCTCCTCCATGGTCTGCTCCTTGCGCTGGCGTGAATAGGTAAGCAACCACCTCATCGCCAAGGCGCGCCGGCGGTCCGGCGCCACTTCAACAGGGACCTGGTATGTGGCGCCGCCGACCCTTCTGGGCTTGACCTCCAGGACCGGCATGATGTTGCGAAGGGCCTGCTCAAAGGCCTCGATACCAGGCTTTCCGCTCTTGTTCTGGACAATCTCGATGGCACGATAGCAAATGTTCTGCGCCTTCGCTTTCTTCCCGTCATACATGACCTTGTTGATCAGGCGGTTCACCATCTTACTGCTGTAAATCGGATCGGGAATAACATCCCTTTTCTGAACTGGTCCCTTCCTGGGCAAAAGAACCTTCCCCCTTGCCGGGCCGATTACTTCGCAGACCTTATTTCGGACGCTTGGCCCCGTACTTGGAACGTCCCCGCGCCCGCGCCTGCACCCCACCCGCATCGAGCGTGCCGCGGATGATGTGGTAACGAACACCGGGGAGGTCCTTAACCCTGCCACCCCGTACGAGGACTACCGAGTGTTCCTGGAGATTATGTCCGATCCCGGGGATGTACGCGGTGATTTCCACGCCGTTGACCAGCCGGACCCTGGCGATCTTGCGCAGAGCGGAATTGGGTTTCTTGGGGTTGACGGTACGGACCAGGGTGCAAACCCCTCGCTTCTGTGGGTTCCCCTTGAGCGCGGGGGCATCGGAGCGCTGGCGAATCTTTTCCCGGCCCTTTCTAATCAACTGGCTGATGGTCGGCATCCCGCGTCCCCCTTCAAGTCCAAGCACCTGGTAATACATTTGCACCTGTTTGCACCTGCTTAATGCCCCTGCTGAAACGAATTACCCCCCACACCTCGCGGGGCGTGGGGGGCTGAGAACAATCAGCCTTTACTCTTCGAGGATCGCCGCCGAGGCTGCCCGCACTGCGATTCCGCAGGCTTTTCCCAGGGCGGCCATGCTCTCGACATAGACTGCCTCCACGCCATTCACGTTGCAAAGTTCAATTATGGGTTGAACCACGTGTTTATCTGCATCGAGGGCGACGCAAACCGCTTTCGCTTGACCATTCGCGATCGCCTTGAGCGTCTGTTTGGTGCCTACAGTCAGCTTTTTGGCTGCCCTGATGCGCTCTAACGGCATCCAGTCGCCCCCCTGCAGCAGACACTTTCTTATTCTAGCACCGCTCCTAGGGGCTGTCAACAACTCTATTCACCAACTGCGACACGGCCCGCAGGCCGCTTCGGGGGCCGTACGGCGGGCTTCCGGAACGAAACCGGGCCCCCTCCTAGCTCCCGGCTGCGGTCCTGGCTCTGCCGGTCTGCTCAGCACCCCCGGCGAGACTGTTCCCGTCGGTCTCCTGGAGGTCCTCGACCGCTTTTTCATCCCCGCCGGTGTTTAAGGGTTCCCCCGCTTCGTCCGCCACATAGGCGCCTTGATCATCGCCACCGGAGAAATCGGAAGTTTCCTGTTCCCCGGTTTGATCCTGCCCGTCCCCGAACTCCCCTTCGAGATCCCCGTCCCCGTCCGGATGCTCTAGCTCCCCGGGCTGGTGAAGGATCCTGATGTTCCGGTAACGGGTCATTCCGCTGCCTGCCGGGATCAGCTTGCCGATGATCACGTTCTCCTTCAAGCCCAGAAGCGGATCCACCTTGCCCTTGATGGCAGCGTCGGTAAGCACCCTGGTGGTCTCCTGGAAAGAGGCCGCCGAAAGGAAGGAGTCGGTAGCCAGGGAGGCCTTGGTGATCCCCAAGAGGGCCGGCTTGGCCGTGGCGGGCTGGCCGCCTTCGGCCTCGGTCCGCGCGTTTTCCTCCTCGAAGTCGAACATGTCCACGAGCCCTCCGGGCAGAAGGTTAGTGTCGCCGGACTCATCGACCTTCACCTTCTTCATCATCTGCCGGATGATGATCTCGATATGCTGGTCGTTGATCTGGACGCCCTGAAGACGATAAACCCGCTGAACCTCTTGGAGGAGGAAGATCTGCAGGGCGCGCAAGCCCTTGATGGCCAGAACCTCGTGAGGGTTCACGGAACCCTCGGTCAACTCGTCGCCGGGCTCGACCACCTGTCCGATGCGAACCCGGATCCGGGCGCCGAAAGGAACGCCGTATACCCGGACCTCTCCGTCCGGGGAATGGATCTCGATCTCCCGCTTGGTCTTGCCCTGAACGATTTTGATCTCCCCGCCCAGGTCGGTGATCAAGGCCTGGCCCTTGGGTTTACGGGCCTCGAAAAGCTCCTCGACGCGCGGGAGACCCTGGGTGATGTCTCCGATATCCTCACCGAAGACACCTCCGGTATGGAAGGTGCGCATCGTGAGCTGGGTTCCCGGCTCACCGATGGATTGGGCGGCGATGATCCCGACCGACTCCCCGACCTCCACCGACCGGCCGGTGGCCCGGTTGCGCCCGTAGCAATGGATGCAGACTCCGAAGCGGCTCTTGCACGTCAGCACCGATTTGATCCGGATCACCCGGATCAGGCCCTGGTTGAACGGGCGTCCCTGGGCCAGTTGTTCTCCGATCTGCACCTGGATCACCGCTCCAGGCGGAATCCGTTGCCCGACGGCCTGGCCGTTATCAGCCGTGACCGCCATTTCCGTCCAGCCGTCCGTCCGCTCGTCCAGACGGGTGACCGTGCCGGTTTGCCCGGCCCTGACCACCCCATAGGAGACGAGGGCGTCGGCGCGTTCTTCGTTGATCTCCTCTCCTTCGGAGACCAGAGTCCCTCCGCTGGAGATGACCTCCCCCGAAACGGGGTCCATCAAATCCGGCACCGTGACATCCTCGAGGGACGTGCGTCCGATCACCCGCTCCCGGAGGGTCTCAATGACCTCCTGGCCGTCCCGGATTTCCTCGACTTCGATCCCGGAGGTGGTGCCGCAATCTTCCTCGCGGACGATCACGTCCTGGGCGACATCGACCAGACGGCGCGTGAGGTAACCGGAGTCGGCGGTGCGCAGGGCCGTGTCGGCAAGCCCTTTGCGGGTCCCGTGGGTGGAGATGAAGTACTCCAGCACCGTGAGGCCCTCCCGGAAGTTAGCCTTGATCGGGAGCGCGATGATCCGCCCTGACGGGTCGGTCATCAGGCCGCGCATCCCGGCCAACTGGCAAATCTGCTGGATGTTTCCGCGGGCTCCCGACATCGCCATCATGTAGACGGGATTGAAGGGGTCCAAGGTCTGGACGAGGGCCTTGGTGACGTCCTCGCGGGCCTTGCTCCAGACGCGGACGGTGGTCTCGTACTTCTCTTCCTCGGTCATTCGTCCCTTGCGGTACTGTTCCTCCGCTTGATCGACAGAGGCGTCCGCCTCGTCCAGGATCTGTTGTTTCTGCCCGGGGATGACGATGTCGGTGATCCCGACGGTCAACCCGGCACGGGTGGAGAAGGCGAAACCCAGTTCCTTGATCCGGTCGAGAACCCCGGAGGTACTGATGTTGCCATGGTATCGGTAGCATCGGGCCACGATGTCAACCAGCAGGTGCATGTCCACCGCGAAGTTGACTTCCGGCTCCGCGTTGTTCGCCGGAACGGACCGATCCACATAGCCGAGATCCTGAGGAATGGCCTCGTTGAAGATCAGACGGCCCACCGTGGTCGCGATCATCCGCCTGGGCTGACCATCCCCTATGCCGGGAACAGCCGGGGCCCGCAGCTTTATGGGCGCCTGTAGCCCGATGACCCCTTCTTCATAAGCCATCATGGCCTCGTCCGAGCGGCTGAAAACCTTTCCCGCCCCCACGGCCTCAGGGTTCATAACGGTCAGGTAGTAGATCCCGATGACCATGTCCTGGGTCGGGGTGACCACCGGGGATCCATCCTTCGGGTTCAGGAGATTATGCACCGAGAGCATGAGCAGGCGCGCCTCCGCCTGGGCTTCCGCGGAGAGAGGTACATGAACGGCCATCTGGTCTCCGTCGAAGTCGGCGTTATACGCCGCGCAAACCAGCGGATGAATCTGGATCGCCCTGCCCTCGACCAGGACCGGCTCGAAAGCCTGGATTCCGAGACGATGGAGGGTCGGGGCCCGGTTCAGCAGCACCGGGTGCTCCTTGATGACCTCTTCCAGGACGTCCCAGACCTCCGGCCGCACCCGCTCCACCATCCGTTTGGCGCTCTTGATGTTGTGGGCATGGCCGTCGGCGACCAGTTTCTTCATTACAAAGGGCTTGAACAGCTCCAGAGCCATCTCCTTGGGTAGACCGCACTGGTAGAATTTCAGGGTGGGACCAATAACGATGACCGAACGCCCGGAGTAGTCCACCCGCTTCCCGAGGAGGTTCTGCCGGAACCGTCCCTGCTTGCCCTTGAGCATGTCGCTCAGCGACTTGAGCGGACGGTTGCCGGGCCCGGTTACCGGGCGGCCACGCCGGCCGTTGTCGATGAGGGCGTCCACCGCTTCCTGGAGCATCCGCTTTTCATTCCGCACGATGATGTCCGGGGCTCCTAAGTCGAGCAGCCGCTTCAAGCGGTTGTTCCGGTTGATCACCCGGCGATACAGGTCGTTGAGGTCGGAGGTGGCGAAGCGTCCCCCGTCCAGCTGCACCATCGGCCGCAGGTCCGGCGGGATCACGGGAATGACGTCCATGATCATGGATTCCGGGTGGTTCCCGGACTTGAGAAAGGCTTCCACGACCTCCAGGCGGCGGGTCGCCCTGATCTTTCGCTGACCTGAAGACTCCCGGATCTCCGTCCTCAACTCCTGGGACATCTCATCCAGATTGATCTCCAGGAGGAGGACCTTGACTGCCTCGGCGCCCATTCCGGCACGAAAAGCGGCCCCGTGCTTGGCGCGGGCCTCCCGGTACTCCGCTTCACTGAGGATCTGCTTCTTGATCAGCGGTGTATCCGCGGGATCCAGGACGAGATAGGCCGCGAAGTAGAGGACCTTCTCCAACGCCCGGGGAGAGATATCCATCAGGAGACCCATCCGGCTGGGGATGCCCTTGAAGTACCAGATATGGGACACGGGCGCGGCCAACTCGATATGCCCCATCCGCTCACGCCGAACCTTAGAGCGGGTCACTTCCACCCCGCAGCGATCGCAGATGATGCCCTTATAGCGTACCCGCTTGTACTTACCGCAATGGCATTCCCAGTCACGCGTCGGGCCGAAGATCTTCTCGCAGAAAAGTCCTTCGCGCTCCGGTTTCAGGGTCCGGTAGTTGATCGTCTCGGGCTTCTTGACCTCTCCCCGGGACCATTCACGGACCTTCTCGGGCGACGCTAACCCTAT
>JACPQU010000028.1 GCA_016190305.1 Bacillota bacterium | reverse complement strand
GCGAGGTTGACCCGCTTGACCGATGACCTGCTGGAACTGGCGCGGATCGAAGGGGACGGGTTGCGTCTCGCTCCTCATCGCTTGCAGGCCGGCGAAGCCCTCGCCCGGGCCGTCGAGAGCCTTTTACCGGTGGCGGCCCAGCGTTCCGTCCGGATGGAACTGAAGCGTGACCGCCGGGACCCGGACGACATCCGGGCTGATCATGCCATTCAGGCTGACCCGGATCGGCTGCAGCAGGTCCTGGTGAATATCCTGAGCAACGCCATCCGGTTCAGCCCGGAAGGGGGCGTCGTCAGGGCGTCTGTTTCCCGCGAAGGCGTCATGGTCAGGATCACGGTCGAGGATGAAGGGCCCGGAATCCCGCCGGAACAGCTGCCCCGCATCTTCGACCGCTTCTACAAGGCCGACCGGTCCCGCAGCCAAAAGGAATCCGCGGATTCCTTTGCCCTGGGGAGTGGGCTCGGGCTGACCATCGCCCGGCACCTGGTGGAGGCTATGAGAGGGGGAATCATGGCGGAAAGCCGGGTGGGAGATGGAACACGGATCATCATCGACCTGCCATACGCGGGCTGATAAGTTAAGAAATGTTTTACAATCCCGTAAACTCCTGTTTAAATCCCCTGTCGATAATATACATAGGTTCTTTCCAAGTTTCTTTTCAAGACACTTCAACCATGCGGAGGGATTCCCTTGATCTTTCAAGGACGGAAGTTCCTGCTCGCGTTGTTCGTCACCGGGCTCCTGGCCCTGCTCGGGATCGGAGCGGCGCTCGCGGCCTCACAGGCGCCGGGCGCGGCTGAGGATGGTCTACAGTCTCCAGATGCGCCAAAGTCCAAGTCCAAGACGGGGGTCTGGGCCGGTAAACCCCGGCCGGGCCGGCATCCGGCCGGGACCCTGGCCGGTGAAATCATTCGGGTGGACGGATCCGTTTTGACCGTCAAAACCTGCCAGGGCGAGAAAACCGCGCAGGTGACTGAAGAAACGAAGGTTATCAAAGGTGACGGGCAAGGGGCCGCCGCCGATCTTCAAGCCGGTGTCTTCGTGATCATCAAGGGGCAAGCCGGCGAGCAAGGTGTGATCTCCGCCGACCAGGTCAGGATTATCGACCCGGAGTCGATGAAGAAGGGGCCCTTTCCAGGCAAAGGGAGGATCTTCGAGCCTGGAATGGGTAAGGACGCGAGGGGCGGCAAGCTTATCGGAAAGATCACTGCTGTAGACGGCGATACCTTGAGCCTCAGCACACCTCAAGGCGAGAAGCAAGTCCTGCTCACCGAAGAGACAATCATACTCAAAGGCCGGGAGCAGGGCTCCGCAAGTGATCTGCAGGTTGACTTGATGGTGGCGGTTCAAGGCCAGGCGGACGAGCAAGGGGTGATCTCCGCCGGGCGGGTGATCATCAAGGCTGGGAAGGGCGAGGGAACGGGATTCAAGGGTGAAAGCCCGCGATTCAAGGGTACCGGTTCCGGATCCAAATTCCCGGCTGAAAACCTCCGGTATCAAAGGATTTCCTAAAAGGGGGCTGGCGGGTTGTCAGGTTCGGCCGCTGGAAAACTCAGGCGTATAATCGTCGTTGTCGTTTTGGTTCTTGTAGCCGGTGGTGCGCTCTTCCTGGTCCGCGACGGCCGGCTGCGCGCCGGGGAGACCATCCCCGCCGCCACCCAGTATGCCTCCGCACGCGTGGAACGCGGGGATATCCAGGAGATCCTGACCGCTACGGGCCAGCTGGCAGTAGGTGAATCACGGATGGTCATCCCGGAGGTCGGTGGGACCGTGGCCAAAATCCACGTTCAGGACGGCCAGAAGGTGGCTGCCGGGGATCCCCTGGTGGACCTGAGCAACGACGATTTCACTCTCCAATTGGAACGGGCCGAACTTGACCTGCTGGAGGCGCGTGAAAAGTTGGCTGACCTGCTCGGGGTTCCCCTGGATCAGGTGGCCAGGGCGTCTTCCGCCGCCCGGGAAGAGGTCACCGCACCTTTCAGCGGACGGGTGACGGCCGTAAAGGTCAAAGATGGAGACGAAGTCCGGGAAGGCCAAACCTTGATCTCTTTGCGCAGCGAGGATCCGGTCCTGTTCACCACCAAGTTGAACGAGGTCGAGATATCCGCCGTCCAACCGGGCCAGAAGGCAAGGATCCACTGGGATTCCCAGGCGCCGTTCCTGGAGGGGGTGGTCCGTACGGTGGATCGCACCCCCCGGCCCGAGGGAAACATTGCCCGGTACCATGTTGACATCGCTGTCCCGGGTCCCATTTATTTTGAGGGGGTCAAGGGGACGGTCTGGATTGAAACCGGATCCGGGGAAGTGCAGGGAGACGGCGCCTTCGGATGGGAGGATCCGGTGGAGATCCGGGCGACGCGGACGGGTAAAGTTGAACAGATCTCCGTTGTCGAGGGTGACGTGGTAAAGAAAGATGATCTGATCTTGGTCGCCGGGATCCAGCATCTTTCCTCGCGGATGACCGCCCTTCAGCTTCAGGTGCAGCAAGCTGAAAAAAGCGTTCAGCAAAAGCGGGACCAGTTGGAGAAGCTGCAAATCAAGGCGCCGATCGCAGGAGTGATTTCCGACCTCCAGGTCAGCCTGGGCGACCTCGTCCGAGCCCCCGGGGGAAACACCGGAACTTCGGAAGGATTAATGAAGATCACCGCCGCCGACCAGATGGAGGTCACAGTGTCGGTCGATGAGCTGGATATCCTCAAGATCCAGGAGGGGCAGCAGGCGGAGGTGGGGGTGGAAGCCCTCCCCGGAAGAACCTACGCCGGACAGGTAACCGTGATTGCCAGCAATTCCGAGAGCCGGAGCGGCGCGGTGACCTTCGATGTCACGGTGGCGATCCAGGAACCGCCTCCGGCGCGGCCGGGGATGACCGCCCGGGTCACGATCCTGCTGGCGGAAAAGCGGAACGTTCTGCGGGTGCCCTCCGAGGCAATCACTATCATGGGGCAAAGAACCCTGGTCCGGGTGATCGATGGTAACGGCCGGATGGCGCCCCAGCCCGTGGAGGTCGGTCTGAGGACCGAACGCTGGACCGAGATCATCTCCGGGATTCAGGAAGGCCAGGAGGTCGTACTGGCCACGGCGGGGGCTGCAGCCGGCCAAGGCGGAGCCGGAATCAACCCGGGAATGGGCGGCTTCGGCGGCTTCGGCGGCGGGATGATCATGCGCGGCGGGGGCCCCGGGGGGGTCGGCCCTGGCGGCGGCGGTAGTGGAGGCAGCGGTGGTGGCGGGGGTTTTCAGCGCGGTGGAAGCGGCGGTAGTGGGAGCAGCGGCGGCGCAGGTAACTTCCAGCGCGGCGGTGGTGGCGGGGGAAGCAGCAGCGGTGGCAGCAGTGTTCCGCCCGGAGGTGGCCGCTAATGATCCGCATCGAGAAGCTGAGCAAGATTTACCGGATGGGAAAGTTCACCGTGCCGGCCCTGAATAACGTGGATATGTTCGTTGAAAAAGGCGAGTACGTCGCCCTGATGGGACCTTCCGGATCGGGGAAATCGACCCTGATGCACATTGTCGGATGCCTGGACCGGCCCACCAGCGGTCTCTACGAACTGGCCGGCGAGGCCGTGCACAAGCTGAAAGATGATCGGCTGGCCGAGATCCGCAACCGTCGGATTGGCTTCATTTTTCAGCAGTTCAACCTGCTGCCCAGGTTGACGGCGCTGAAAAACGTGGAACTGCCGTTGCTCTATGCCGGTGTGGCGTCCCGTCTGCGGCGCCGAAGGGCTGAAGAGGCCCTGGACGCGGTGGGCCTGTCCGACCGGTCGGCACACAAGCCCGTGGAGCTGTCAGGCGGACAGCAGCAGCGGGTGGCCATCGCCCGCGCCCTGGTGACACAACCGTCGATCCTGCTGGCCGATGAACCTACCGGCGCTCTGGACACCCGCTCGGGGGAAGAGGTTATGGCCATCTTCGAAGGGTTAACCAGGGAGGGCCAGACCATCATCGTGGTGACGCACAATCCCGAGGTCGCCCGCATGGCCCGGCGGACCATCCACCTTCGTGACGGGCGGATCCAGGAGGAAGCGAGGGCGTCGGCATGAACTGGCTGCAGGGGATCCCCCTTGCCTGGGAAGGCATCAAGAGCAACAAGCTGCGGTCCTTTTTGACCATGCTCGGGATCATTATCGGCGTCGGGGCGGTGATCAGCCTGGTCTCGGTGGCCCAGGGGGCTTCCAGCCGGATCACCGCCCAGCTCGAGAACCTGGGCACCAACCTGATCCTGATCACTCCTTTTCGCGGCACCGACCTAACCGAACAGGATGCCGCCGAGCTGATGGAGCGCGTATCTTCCCTCCGGCAGGCCGCTCCCATACTCGGCCTGGCGAGCAGTTCCCTCCAGGCCGGCGGGAATGAATATGAGCCCTTGATGCCCGGCCAGGGGGTGACCCCCGAGTACGCCGAAGTCCGCGACTTCAAGGTGGCGGTCGGACGCTTCATCCGGAAGGAGGACCTGGAGACCCGCGCCAAGGTGGCGGTGATCGGACGGAAGGTGGCGGACGGATTATTCAACCTGCCCTACCCCATCGGGCAGGAGTTCTGGCTGGACGGCCACCCCATGCTGGTGGTCGGGATTCTTGAGTCCAAGGGCGCCTCGATGGGACAGGACTATGACGACATGGTCTTCATCCCCCTTTCCACGGCCCAGCGTTTCAACCGATCGGCCACGGTCAGCACCATCTACGCCCAGGCCAGGAATAAGGACGTCGCCGAACTGGCGGTCAACCACATCACCGCCATCTACCAGGTCAAGAGCCGGCGCACGGGCGGCCAGCTTCCGATCCGGGTCACGAGCCAAGATCAGCTTTTAAGCACGCTGTCCACCACGACCCAGACCCTGTCCCTGATGCTGGGCGCCATCGCCGGGATCTCCCTGCTGGTCGGCGGGATCGGGATCATGAACATCATGCTGGTCTCGGTGACCGAGCGCACCCGCGAGATTGGGATCCGCAAGGCCATCGGCGCCAAGAAGCGCTTCATCCTGGCTCAGTTCCTGGTGGAGTCCATCGTGATCAGCCTGACCGGGGGCTTGCTGGGGATCATGCTCGGCGTGGGCGGCTCGATGCTCATCGGCCGCTTCTCCGTTCTTCCCGTGGCCGTCTCCCTCCCCGCGGTGGCCGTCTCCTTCACTTTCGCCGCCCTGATCGGCCTGTTTTTCGGGGTGTACCCGGCGATGAAGGCGGCCAACCTCGACCCGATCGAAGCCCTGCGGTACCAGTAATTCCACATCGGTTTTTAGATTGATCCAAGAACAAGGACGGGTTATACTAACGGTATGAAGACTGCTGTATCGATCCCGGATAAAATATTCGAGCAAGCGGAGAGCCTGGCTCGGCGAACGAATAAATCAAGGAGCCAACTTTTCAGCGAGGCCCTCCGCGAATATTTAGCTAGGCATACCCCCGAGGAGATCACCCAAGCGATGGACCGGGTGCTCGCCGAGCTTGAGCCAAAGCAGCAGGTCGATGAATTCGTGTCTGCTGCAGCTTACCGGGTTATGGAGCGCTCGGATTGGTAATCTCACAGGGCGAAGTTTGGTGGGCGGAGCTGCCCAAACCGTCTGGATCAGGTCCAGGATTTCGGCACCCCGTGGTTGTTGTTCAAGGTGATGCTCTTAACCAAAGCCGGATTGCGACCGCCATTTGCATCGTGTGCACGAGCAACCTGAAATGGGCGGATGCTCCCGGGAATGTCTTTTTATCGGCACGACTTACCGGTCTTCCGAAGGACTCCGTTGCCAATGTTTCGCAGATCGTTACATTGGATAAATCTCTTCTAAAAGAACGGTGTGGTAAGCTTCCTCAATCCAAACTGGAATTGATCCTGTCCGGGATTAATGCCATTCTGAGTTGCTGAGTGAGTTCTGACGCCTAGCAATTGCCTCTTTCCCCCTTTCCGAAATTACCTTCCAAACCCCTCTTGTATCCTTATTGACAGTCCAGGAAGCCGGTGGTATATTCACTTTTGGATATAGTCTACTGAATTAGTAGGGTTAATCGGGAGAAGCTAAAACCGGGGGAAAATATTTGTGAACGTCCGGGAAGTTGCGCCCGGGATCTCGCCCCCGATCAGCTGGCGAAGGGGTATCAAATGTGAGGTTATCGGCGAAAGGCGAGTACGGGGTAAGAGCCATGATCAGCTTGACCCTGGAAGAGAGCGGGGGCCCCGTGCCGCTTCGCAATATTGCGGAAAAAGAGGGGATCTCCGAGCAGTTCTTGGAGCAGATCTTCCTGGAACTGAGGCGGGCCGAGCTGATCAAGAGCGTCCGGGGCCCGCGCGGCGGATACCTCCTGGCGAGGAATTCCGCCGAGATATCCATCGGTGAGATCGTGGAAGCTCTGGAGGGGCCCATCGCCCCGGTGGACTGCCTGGCCCAAGAAGGCTCAGGCCGAAACCGCTGTGAGCATGTGCGGAAGTGCCTCTCCATCGACGTCTGGATCAAGCTTCGGGACGCGGTGAAAGGGCTCCTGGACGGGATCTCCCTGGCGGACCTCTGTTTCGGCGAGAAGGCCGAAAAAACGACCGCCATGGTCTAAAGGACAGGATTCAAGGGATTCCCCCGGCGGGTTGCGGGGAATCCCCGTCTATAAGGAATCACCCAGTGCAAAGGAATAACCAAAGTAACTCGAGGTTTCGGCCTCGGCCAGCTTAGCTAGAGGAGTGGTTTCCTTGAGGAGGGTCTATCTGGATCACAGCGCGACCACACCGGTCCGGCCCGAGGTGCTGGAGGCGATGCTTCCTTACCTGAAGGAGAACTTCGGGAATGCCTCGAGCATTCATTCCTTCGGCCAGGACGCCCGCCGGGCGGTGGAGGAAGCCAGGGAGAAGACGGCCCAGGCGATCGGAGCCGATCCCAAAGAGATCGTCTTTACCTCGGGCGGCACCGAATCTGATAACCTGGCCATCCGCGGCGTGGCCCTGGCCAAGGAGAAGAAGGGCCGGCACATCATTACCTCGGCGGTGGAGCACCATGCGGTGCTCGACACCTGTGAGCAACTGGAGAAGCAGGGGTTCACGGTGACCCGCGTCGGGGTGGACGCCGACGGGATCGTTGACCCGGCCGAAGTGGAGAGCGCCCTTCGGGATGACACCATCCTGATCACGATCATGCATGCCAACAACGAGGTGGGATCCATCCAGCCCATCGCCGAGATCAGCAGGCTGGCCCGCGAAAGGGAGATCACCTTCCACGTGGACGCTGTTCAAAGCCTCGGTAAGATCCCCGTCAAGGTTGACGAGCTGGGAATCGACCTCGTGAGCCTGTCGGGGCATAAAATCTACGGCCCCAAGGGAACCGGCGCCCTTTATATCCGGAAGGGGACCAAGTTCAAGCCCCTCTTTCACGGCGGAGGCCAGGAGCGCAAGCTGCGACCCGGCACCGAGAACGTCCCCGGGATCGTGGCTTTCGGGCGGGCGGTGGAGTTGGCCGTCCATGAACTGCCCGAGGAGGCCCGGCGCCTGGAGGTGCTGCGCGACCGGCTGATGGACGGGTTGCTGCAAAGGATCTCCGAGCTCAAGGTCAACGGATCCCGCATCAAGCGTCTCCCGCATAACGTCAACGTCAGCGTCATCTACGTGGAGGGCGAGTCCCTGATCCTCTGCCTGGATATGGAGGGGATCGCCGTCTCCAGCGGTTCGGCCTGCACCAGCGGTTCCCTGGAACCATCGCACGTGCTCCGGGCCATGGGGATCGCCCACGAGGTGGCGCACGGCTCGTTGCGGATGACCTTGGGCCGCGACAACACCACCGAGGACGTGGACTACGTCCTGGAGAAAGTGCCGGCGATCGTCGAACGGTTGCGCTCGATGTCACCCCTTTACGGCCACAGGGAAGGAGAGACCGTCGTTGTACAGTGACAAGGTAATGGATCACTTCCGAAATCCGCGTAACGTGGGGGAGATCACTGAACCCGACGGGGTTGGAATGGCCGGCAACCCGGTCTGCGGCGACATGATGGAACTCTTCATCAACGTGGATGAAGAGGAGCGGATCGAAGAGATCAAGTTCCGGACCTTCGGCTGCGGGGCCGCCATCGCCGTCAGCAGCATCCTCACCGAGATGGTGGTGGGGCTGAAGATCGAAGAAGCCCTCAAGATCGACAACAAGCAGATCGCCGACGAGCTTGGCGGGCTTCCCCCGGTGAAGATGCATTGCTCGATGCTGGGGAGAGAGGCCCTGGAAAAGGCCGTCGAAGACTACCGGAAGAAGAAGATGGCCACCGCCGGGGTATAGCCCGGCCGAAGGAGCTATGTGATGGCGGCGGTGGTGAAAAAGATCGACCCGGAATCCCCGGATCGTCGTCTCCTGCTGGAGGCGGCGGAGGTTCTTGCCGGGGGCGGGCTCGCGGCCTTTCCCACCGAGACAGTCTATGGGATTGCGGCTGGTATGATCAGCTCGCCTGCCCTGGAGCGCATCTTCGCTGTCAAGGGTCGCTCCACCGGTAATCCCCTTCCGTTGATGGTCGCGCCGGGCCGCCTGGAGCAGGCGGCGGCGGATCTGTCACCGGCCGCCGCCCGTCTCGCCGCCCGTTTTTGGCCCGGCCCCCTCACCCTGATCCTGCCGCCTTCACCGATTGTCCCCACCATCGTCACCGCCGGGAGGCCCGGCGTGGGGGTCCGGATCCCGGCCCACCCGGTTCCCCTCGGGATCCTGGAGATCTGTCCTTTCCCCCTGGCGGTCACCAGCGCCAACCGTTCCGGCTGTCCCAGCCCCACCCTGGCGGCCCACGTCCTGGACGACTTGGGTGAGGAGATCGACCTGCTCCTCGACGGGGGCCCCGCCGCGGTCGGGATCGAGTCCACTGTCGTCGATTTGACCGTGGATCCGCCCCTGCTGCGCCGGCCGGGCCCCATCACACGGGGAGACCTGGAGGCGGCCGCCGGGATGCCCGTCGCCCTCCCCGAGGGGGTGCCGGGGGAGGACAAGCAAAAGCGGTACGTTCCCCGGGCCCGGGTGACCCTCTTCAGCGGGGATCCCCGGGGGCGACGGGAGCTGCTGCGCGCCGACGTCCGACGGCTGGCGGAGGCGGGCGAGCAGGTCGCCTTGCTTATTTGCTCTGGGCAGGCGCCGGGGGAGACGATCGCTCCCGCCGTCCGCCCCGACTGGGATGAAGTCGCCGGGGCGTCCTTCATCTCCCTGGGTCCGGCCGGGGATCCGGCGGGCCTGGCCGCCTCCTTCTTCCGGGTCCTCCGCCTGTGTGATGAGTGCGGATTCTCCGCTCTCCTGGTCGATCTCCCCGAGGGGCTTGACCCCCGAACCGGGGCGGATGCGAACAGTCTCGCCGCGGCCGTCTTCGACCGGATGCAGGCCGCCGCCGAGGGCCGGGTGATCAGGGCGGAGGCGGAAAGAGACCGATAGATCCGGGGAAATCATCCAGATGACCTGGGTGAAAATTGTGAAGGATAAGTCTTGAGGGGCCAAGATCCATGAAAGACAGGAAGGATTCCGGGTTGAATCCGCCGAAGGCCAACCTGTTCGACATTATGTCAGCTTGCCTTGATCCATTAGAGGTCCCGTGAAGGGGCCACCCTGATGTGGTTTGCCGGAGTGAGATTTGCTAGAGCGAGATCCGAAAGGATCATCCTGATCTCCCGGGGGTCTAAAAGCAAATGGCACCGATCGAGGTGGAGGCGGCCCCTCCTGTGGGGGACGCTCGGCCGGGGATGCCTGCGCGCTTGCGTTATTCCATTGCGGTAGGGCACCTGCTCGAACATCTTTTCCGTTCGTCCCTGCCTCCGGTCTTTCTCCTGCTCCGGCCGGAGTTCAATCTCTCCTACACCCAGTTGGGTATCCTGGGCAGCGCCCTTTCCTTCTCGGCCGGTCTGCTCCAGCCCCTCTCGGGGTACCTTTCCGACCGGCTGGGGTTCCGGGTCGTGTGGATCTCCGGAATGACCGTCCTCAGCGTCACCATGTTCCTTTCCGGCCTCGCGCCAGCCTTCGCGTGGCTGATCGCCTTTCAACTGCTGGCCGGTTTCGGGAGCAGCACCTTCCACCCGGCGACCTACGGGATGGTGGCGCGCCTCAGCCCGAGGGCGACCATGGGTAAGAACCTGGCCTTCCATACCTTCTCGGGCTTCGCCGGCACCTCCCTCTCCTTCGCCGTCATCGGCCCCCTCAGCGCCGTGGCCGGCTGGCGCACAAGCCTATGGATCATCAGCCTGGTGGGGATCGCTTACTCCTTCTACATCTGG
>JACPQU010000041.1 GCA_016190305.1 Bacillota bacterium | reverse complement strand
GTCCAGAAAAAGTCGTAGAACTGAAGGACAGACCTGAGGGGGTCATCTCCACGAAGACGCAGCAGCAAATCGCTCCACCGGTGCGGCGAGGGGTATTTTACGGCTGGATCATCGTCCTGGTCTGTTTTGTCAACCTGGTAGTGGTTTTCGGAAGCAGGTATACCTTCGGACTCTTCATGGATCCCCTGAACCGGGAGTTCGGTTGGAGCCGAACCTCCTTATCCCTGGCCTTTTCCATCTTCACCATCCTTTACGGTTTTCTCCAGCCCGTAACGGGCGCGATGATGGCCAAGCATCGGGCCAAGAAGATCCTGGTCCTGGGCGCCCTGTTCATGGCCGTCTCCACGATCGGGATGGGAGCGGTCAACTCCCTCTGGCAGGTCTTTATTCTTTTCGGCGTGCTTACCGCCTTCGGTTTCAGCGGCCTGAGCCTGGTGCCGGCCTCCGTCCTGGTCTCGCGCTGGTTCCGCCGCCGAAAGGGGAGCGCCCTGGCGGTGATGAACACGGGGGTCTCGGTCGGGCAGTTCCTCCTGGCACCTGTAACCATGTTGCTGATCCTCACTATCGGTTGGCGCCTGTCCTACGTGGTCCTGGGCGCTCTCTTCCTGTTTCCGGTCATTCCCCTGATCCTGCTCCTGGTCCGGGACCGCCCATCCGAGATGGGTCTGCTCCCCGACGGGGATCCGGTGGAAGGCTCCCAGGGGTCGGCCGCCCAGGGGGGTCCGGGGGCCGTGACGGACAAGCATGTCGAGTTGCGCCAGGCCTTCCGGACATCCCCCTTCTGGCTGTTGTCCTGGGGTTACTTCGTCTGCGGTTTCACCGTCAACATCATCACCGTGCATCTGGCCGTCCTGGCCTTGGACCGGGGGTTCCCGGCGATGACCTCCGCCAGCATCATGGGGGTTGTCGGCGGGATGAATGTGGTTGGGATCCTGCTGGCCGGCTACCTGTCCGACCGGCTCGGCCGGAAGCTGCCGCTGGGGTTCGTTTATGCCACCAGGGCCCTGGCCTTCATCCTTCTGCTCCAGGGCCGGAGCCTGGCATCGTTGTATGTCTTCGCCGTGGTATACGGGCTCTCGCAGTTCGCCACTTCGCCCCTTGTCTCAGCCCTGGTGGGTGATCTGTACGGCAACCGCTCGATGGGCACCCTGCTGGGCTTCATCAACGCCTCCCACCAGTTCGGCGGCGCCGTCGGGGCCACCCTGGCCGGCCTGGCCTTTGACCAGTTGGGTACATACATGCCCATCCTGATCACCAGCGTGGTCTTGCTCTTCTCGGCTGCAGTAATCAGTTGGCTGGTTCCCGAGAAGTTCCGGCGGCTGCAGGCGGCTAACCGGGGCCCTGTGCCGACAGCTTCACGGTAGGCTTAAGGCCGAAGTCAAGGCTTCAGCCTCCGGATCCGGCTTCTCATCAACTCCGTTCCCGGCAGCGGGAAAGCTCCCGTTGCCTATTTTTTAATGTTGGTTCGCCAAACCTCCTCGCCCTGTTGATTTCAAGGCGGCTTTCATTACAATAAAGGCTATGTGCTGGAGCTAAACCGAGAAAGATGTACCTCAGGGGGAGGAAACCGCAACATGGAAATGGTGTGGCTGATCCCGGCTTCGGTCTCCATCGGCCTGGTCGTAATCCTCTATCTGAATCGACAGCTCAAGGGACAGGACACCGGTACCCCGCAGATGCAGCAGATCGCAGCCGCGATCCGTGAAGGCGCATACGCTTTTCTGAGCAGGCAGTACCGGACCATTGCGATCATCTCGCTGGTAACGGCAGCGGCCCTCTTCACCGCCAACTATGTCTCAGACCGGTACCCCTGGCATACCGCCATTGCCTTCTTGGCCGGGGCCTTTTGTTCCGCCCTCGCGGGATACATCGGGATGCGCACCGCTGTGATCGCCAACCTGCGAGCGGCGGCCGGCGCCCGGCAAAGCCTCAATCGGGCCCTGACCATCGCTTTCCGCGGCGGGGCGGTGACCGGGCTATCGGTCACCGCCCTGTCCCTGGGCGGGGTGGCGGCCTTGTACTACCTCTATGGTGGCGCCGCGAATCCCGAGCGGGCCCCCGACCTGATCGTCGGGTTCGGCTTCGGCGCCAGCTTCGTCGCCCTTTTCGCCCAGCTTGGGGGTGGAATCTACACCAAGGCGGCCGACGTGGGTGCCGACCTGGTGGGGAAAGTGGAGGCCGGGATTCCGGAGGATGATCCGCGTAATCCGGCCGTGATCGCCGACCTGGTCGGGGATAACGTGGGCGATTGCGCCGGCCGCGGGGCGGACCTGTTTGAATCCACCGCTGCGGAGAACATCGGCGCGATGATCCTCGGGATCTTCTTCTACAAGGCCACCGGAAGCCCCACCGCCATCCTCTTCCCGCTGGTGGCCCGGGCCTGGGGGATGATCGCCTCCATCTTCGGCATTTTCGCGGTCCGGGCGCGGGAAGACGAGAATCCGATGGCCTCCCTGAACCGGGGCTACTTCGTGACCTTCATCCTCGCGGCCGTCGGTCTTTACTTCATCGTCCGGCGGATGCTTGATTTCCCGGACGTCAGGTCCGGGTACTTTTACGCCGCGGCCCTGGTCGGGCTGGCCCTATCGTACCTCTTCGTCTACATCACCCAGTACTATACCGAGTATCGCTACCGGCCCGTGAGGGAGATCGCTGAAGCCTCGGTCAGCAGCCCGGCGACCAACATCATCTCCGGGATCGCCGTCGGTTTTGAATCGGTTGCCCTGCCCTCTGTTTGTATCGCCGCGGCCATCTGGCTTTCCTTCCGTTTCGGAGAGCTGGCCATGCAGGGAGGGGGCCTGTACGGAACCGCCGTGGCGACGATGGGCATGCTCGCCACCGTCACCTATATCCTGGCCATGGACACCTATGGCCCCATCACCGATAACGCCGGCGGGATCACGGAGATGTCCGGCCTCCCGGAAGAGGTGCGTACCCGGACCGATCGCCTGGATGCCAGCGGAAACACCACCAAGGCGCTGACGAAGGGCTATGCCGTGGGATCCGCCGCCCTGGCCGCCTTCCTGCTCTTCTCCGCCTACACCGAAGAGGTCAAGCGCCTGACCGGGGTTGAGGACTTCCCGGTCAACCTGGCCAAGCCTGAAGTTTTCATCGGAGCCCTGATCGGAACCATGCTGGTTTACCTCTTCAGTTCCACCGCGATCCGGGCGGTCAGCAAGGCGGCCCAGTACGTGATCCAGGAGGTCCGGCGTCAATTCCGGGAGAATCCGGGGATTATGACCGGGGAAGTCCGGCCCGACTACGCACGTTGTGTGGACATCGTCACCGCCGGCGCGCTCAAAGAGATGGTCTTGCCCGGGGCCCTGGTGGTGCTGACCCCGGTGGTCCTCGGTCTGCTGCTGAAAGCGGAAGCGGTGGCCGGCTTCCTGCAGGTGGGAACCATCTCCGGGGTGATCATGGCCCTGTTCCTGAACACCGGCGGTGGCGCGTGGGACAACGCCAAGAAGTACATCGAGAGCGGGGCGCATGGCGGCAAGCACTCTCCGTCTCACAAGGCTGCGGTGGTCGGAGATACGGTCGGCGATCCCTTTAAAGACACCGCCGGCCCATCGCTTCACGTGCTGGTCAAGCTGATCTCGACGATCACGCTGGTAATGGCGGCGCTTTTCGTTTGAGTTCAGGGACGACTACTGGGATAAGATTTCTTATATCCGGCTTTGGATGCTGTCAAAGATGTTGCCGAATCAGTTGATCATTGTGGTTTTTTTCAAACGAAGGGAGTGCAAACGTCGAATGGTAACGACCGGAAATGCGGCGCGCCGAAAGCCCGCCGAATCCAGGGGTTACTCGGTCTGGTTCCTGATCGTGGTCGCCCTCTTCATCACCAGCCTGATCACCGCCAACATCATCGCGGTCAAGCTCATTGGGGTCTACGGGGTGGTCCTGCCGGCGGCGATCATCATCTTTCCGCTGAGCTACATCTTCGGCGACGTCCTGACCGAGGTCTACGGCTACCGGCAGGCGCGCCGCGTGATCTGGCTTGGATTCCTCTGCAACCTGGTCGCCGTGATCGCCATCTGGATCGGGCAGTTGATCCCCCCTGCCTCTTTCTGGGACGGCCAGGCCGCTTACGAGCGGATCCTGGGGTCCACGCCGCGGCTGCTCGTGGCATCTTTCCTCGCCTACCTGGTAGGTGAGTTCGTGAACTCCTACATCCTGGCCAAGATGAAGGTGGCCACGAAGGGACGCTGGCTGTGGACCCGCACCATCGGCTCCACGCTGGTGGGCCAGGGGCTGGATTCCCTGGTCTTCATGACCCTGGCTTTTGTAGGGACCATCCCGGGACCGGCCCTCTTCTCGGCCGTCACGGCCCAGTGGCTGGCCAAATCGCTTTACGAGACGGCGGCGACGCCCCTTACTTACATCGTGGTAGGTTTCCTGAAGCGTAAAGAGGGGATCGACGTCTTCGACCACGAGACCCGGTTCAATCCCTTGTTAATCACCAGATAAAATCCATAACCGGGCGCCTTTTCCGCTTATCCGGCGCCCCCCCCGCACCGATCGGCCCGTTCTGTCTTCGCATCTCGTCGGCTCCTTGTGGGGTACCCTCCCCAAAGAGGGTACCCCGATCGGCCGATTCCCCGGCTTCTGGAACCGATCTATGCTGAACGGAGGCGTAAGCCAAAAAGCAGGAGGGGGTAGGAACATCGTATGGATGTCCTGGAGGCGATCTGCAGCCGGAGAAGCATCAAGAAGTTCAAAGATGATCGGATCGGCGCCGACGTGCTGTCATCGCTGCTGGAGGCCGCCCGGGTGGCGCCTTCCGGGGGCAACAAGCAACCGCGTGAGTATGTGGTGGTGACCGAACGCGACTCGCTGGAACAGCTGGCCGCCTGCCACCCTTTCAGCCGCTGGCTTTCGGGAGCCTCGGCGGGCCTGGTCCTCCTTGGGGATCCTGCGGTCGGCGCCTACTGGTTGGAGGACGCCTGCGTCGCCGGGCAGAACATCTGGCTCGCCTGTACCGGAATGGGGCTGGGAGTCGCTTGGTCGGCCATCTTCCAGCAGGAGCCGGTGGAATCGGCACGCCGCGAGGGCTATGTACGGGGGATCCTGGGGATTCCGGACCGGTTCCGGGTCGTGGCCATCCTCGGGATCGGTCTCCCGGATGAGGTCCCGGTTCCGAAGGAGCGGCGGGCCCTCTCGGAGGTCACCCACTGGGAGAAGTTCGGTCTGAAGCAGGCCGGCGTCTAGGAACGTTTCCGCGCGGCCATTTATTTATCTGGAAAGGTGGAAGGGAAGGGCTGCTCGCCGGGATTCCACACCGGGGATAGCATCTCGGAGAGAGTCACCAGGCGGTATCCCTTCTCTTTTAGGCCCTTAACGATCCCGCGCAGGGCCTGGGGGGTCTGCTCGGTAGGATGCATGAGGACCAGGGAGCCGTTGGACGCCCGGCTCATGATCCGGTCGACCATCCACTCGACCCCTGGACGTTTCCAGTCTACGGTGTCGGCGGTCCACATCACCACCCGCAGGCCCTTTTCGGCCGCCACCCGAAGAATCCGCTCGCTCAGTTCGCCGTAGGGAGCGCTGAACCACTTGATCTGGCGGCCGGTGGCCGCCTCGATGGCCTGGGCGGATTGCTCGATCTCTTCCAGGATCTTTTTCTCCGGCGCGTTCTGAAGATGGGCGTCGGAGTGCCCGTGGCTGGCCGCCTCGTGCCCGGCCGCCACGATTTTCCGGGCGACATCGGGGTTCTTCATCACCCACCGTCCGGTAAGAAAAAAGGTCGCGGAGGCCCCGCCTTCCTTGAGGATCTCCAGCATCTCGGGGATGAATTCCTCACCCCAGGAGACGTTGATGATCAAGGTTATTCGTTTGCGGTCCGGATGCCCCTGGTAGATGGGGGCGAGGGGGAAATCGGCCAGGGTGCGGGAAGGCCGGACCTGCTCGAAGACCGGCAACAGGGTACTCCCTGACGGGGCGGAAAAGACCGCCTTCAAGGTGCCCTCCGTGTCCAGCCGGACCCCGTTGAGTTCATGGATCACGCCCTTGGTGGACGGATCCAGGTAGGCGTTCTTCGGCTCCCTCGCCGTGGCGTCCGCCCACCTGGCCAGAAGATCCCCAAGCTGTCCGGCCTCCCAGCGGGAAACATCCGTACCGCCCAGCGTGACCTTCTCCGCGACCTTAGGCGGGCGTACGGCCCTCTCCTTGCTTCGGAGAGCGCTCGTGGCGATGGTGAGGAGGGCGGATAGGATCAGCAAGGCGATGAGTTTACGGCGATAGGCAGGCTCCAACGAGTTCAGGCGATTACGGAAACCTGTGAACACCCGGATCACCCCGGTGCCGCTTCTTTTTCCATTCTTAGTGGGGAACCCGGGTCGATATGCCCGTCTTGAATCTTAAAGGAGATGGAATTGAGCCGCGGCAGGCATCGATATGGTGGAATGTCGAGGTGACGGCAGGAATTGACGTGGCCACAGGAATCAACCCGGCCAAAAAGGAATTCACCCGGGTTGTACTGAATGAATATTCATTCAGTAAGGGCGCCGTATTGAATGGCGGCGGATCCTGGCGCATCCGGCTCCGGTGCACCGGTGCTTTCGCCGCATCCGGCGCTTCCGGCTCCGATGGTGCCGGGAAGGGGAGTCGACGAGGTCATGACGAAGGCTCAAAGCCACGTGAACGGCGTACTTCCCGGGGAGGAAGGGCTGAGCGGCAAGGAACTGCGCCGCCAGGAGCGTTT
>JACPQU010000033.1 GCA_016190305.1 Bacillota bacterium | reverse complement strand
TTCGGGGCGGACCTGGGCGCGGAGAAGTTCTTCAACATCAAGTGCCGCATCGGGAACCTGCAGCCGAGGGCGGCCGTCCTAGTGGCGACCGTGAAGGCCGTCAAGTACCAGGGGACCAGCGGGAAGGCCGCGGGTGAGCAGGGGGAAAAGGGCCGGGCCGCCCTGCGGGATGGCTTCCGGAACCTGGCCAGGCATATCCGTAACGTCCGGCGCTTCGGCGTGCCGGTGGTCGTCGCCGTGAACCGGTTCCCGAGCGACGAACCGGAGGATCTAGCGCAGTTGGAAGCTCTCTGCCGGGAACTGGGAGTCGAAGCGGTCCCGGTTGAGGTTTGGGAATCGGGCGGGGAGGGCGGCATAGCGCTGGCCAGAGCGGTTCTGGATGTACTCGAGGGAGACGCTTCCGAGTTCAGGTTCCTTTACGACGACCGGTCTTCACTTGCGGAAAAGATCGCCGTCATCGCCAGGGAGATGTATGGAGCCGCGGAGGTCGGGTTCACCGGTCCGGCCCGCCGAACCCTCCTGGAACTGGAGGCCCGCGATCTCGGAACTTTGCCGGTCTGTATCGCCAAGACCCAGTATTCCTTCTCCGGGGATCCGGCGCTCAAGGGATGTCCCGAGGGCTTCGAACTCAAGATCCGGGAGGTGCGCTTGGCCGCCGGCGCCGGGTTCATCGTGGCCCTCGCCGGGGAAGTGCACACCATGCCCGGGCTACCGGAACAACCGGCCGCCGAGAGGGTTGAACTCGGCGGAAACGGGGAGATCAGCGGCCTTTTCTAAGAGGTCTTCCGGAGATCTGTCTGCCTTCCGGAGGTCTGTCCGAGGCTTTTCTGAAGTCCGATGAGGCCTTTCTGAGGTCCCACATGAGGTTTTTCTGAGCCCGCTCAGAGGAAAGCCAGGGTCTTCGGCAGGGTGTAGAGGATGGTCCCCAGAAGGGCGCTCCCTAGCAGGTTGCGGGTCCGCTGAAAAAGGTAACCGTGGATGAGGGCCGTGGCCGAGATCAGCACCCCTCCGATGAGGAGATCTTCAAGGGAGAGGGGCTCCAGGGTCCGGATCCAGGCCAGCAGCAAGGCGCCGCCGCCTGAGCCGGCGGCCGCGGCGATCAGACCCGCCGGCCGGCCGATCAGCCGCTGGAGGGCCGTCTGCAGGTATCCCCGCCATACGATCTCCTGATACAGGCCCACGACCAAAAAGTTTTTTCCAAGGGTGCCCCACCATTCCGACCGGCGCAGGACCTCCCAGCCCCCCGGTATCTGAGAGGCGCCGAAGGTGACCATGGTCAAGCCCAGGACCAGACCGATGGCCAGGGACCTGACCAGGTTCTGCCGGCTCAATCCTAGAAAGCCCAGAGGGGGGGCGTTCCTTGACACGGTCCAGAGGGTGGCCATCACCACGACGAAGTACCCGGTGTGCAGATAGTAGGGGTCGGGGGGAAGGAGCGGTTTGAGGGCTTCAAGGGCCAGGTAGGCGGCGGCGGGAAGAAAAAACAGGAGCATCCTGGTACCCGGGGGATCGCTCCGCTTGGGGGTCCCCGTGCCGGGGGCTGCGGGTGGAGCGTGGTGTTCCAGGTCAAGGGTGAAGAGAAAAACCGTCACCAGCAGGAAAAAGATCACCGCGGTCACGAGGAAGACCCCCCGGCCGAGAAGGTCGGAGGGCGGGTAGTCGATCTGGATGAATTCGTGGGGGAACCTCAGCGTCCGGCCCTCCCGGGGGGCGAAGCTCACGAGCCTGTTCTCCCGGTAGTCGATGATGTCATCGTCGCCGTACAGGCGGGCCAGGAAGATTCCCATCTCGGGCTGGTAGAACCTGGGCAGGCCGAAGACCTCCATCCCGAAGAGAAAATCCTTGCTCTCGTCCAGGATGGTTTCAACCTCGGAGGTAACCCCGGGTACCGGGCTTTGCTCCAGGTAGAGGCTGTTGCTTAACTGGGCATGGTCCTCGGGATGCATGGGGAGAAACAGGGCCTTCAGGCTTCCCCGAACCGGGGAACCGTTGTTTCCCGCCGGGTCGGGAGGCCGAAAGGTGAAGTTTCCCTGGCCGATGAAGACGGCCGCCGCCCGCTGGCCGCCCTGGAATAACGGAATATAGAACCCTCTTCCCGGAAAGGAAATCTCCAGGTAGTGCCGCTTCATTTCGAACTCGTCGAAAACCCATACGCCCTCGATCTCGTAAGGTTTGCGGAGTGAACCGAGACCTTCCGGGGTGCCCAGGTAGACGGCCACGAAGGCCGTGGAGAGGACCACGGCCAGCGCCAGGACCAGCACGGCGAGCACCAGCGGATTGACCGGTCGAAAGATACGGGCCAGCAGGCAAACCACACTCCCCAGGGCAACCCGGTCCAGTGACAGCGGGCGATTAGGGTTCATCCGAAAGAACTGATACGGTTCCAGCCCAGGAGGTTCGCCCCCGGTTCCTGGGATCCTCCACCTTTACCGGAAGGCGGGCCCAATCCAGAATCGAACCGAGGGGGGAAATGAAGCTGCCGCTCCCTTGGCTTCGACCGTAAACCCTTATAGGCCGCAGGGTTGACAGCTCTTGGATCTCACCACTATCATGAAGGTCGTCGCCGGAACCGCCTCCGCGGTCCGGATCACGGGATTCCCGCCGGCCGGCCGCAGGTGGCGGGCGCTTCACCTGGAAGCTTGTCCGGAGGTAGCAACTGGTGGCGAAACGGTACGAGATCCTGGAATTCCTAAAGTCCAAGCAGCCCTACTCCGTATCCGGGGAGGAACTGGCCGGGTTGCTCGGCGTCACCCGTACCGCGATCTGGAAGGCTGTGCGGGAGTTGAGACGCGACGGGTACCTGATCGCCGGCCGTCCGGGCGCCGGATATGCCCTCGCGGGATCCCCCGATCGCCTGTTACCCGAGGAGATCCGGGACGGCCTTCAAACCAGGATCCTCGGAAGAACGATCCATTACCGGGATTCCACCGATTCAACCAACGAGGTCGCCAAGGCTTTGGCCCGCCGGGGGGTGCCGGGCGGAACCCTGGTGATCGCGGAGGAGCAATGGTCAGGAAAAGGAAGGCTCTCGCGGGAGTGGTCCTCCCCTAGGGGCGGCATCTGGATGTCCTTGATCCACCGCCCGCAGATCATCTCCCTGCTCGCCCCGCGGTACTCCCTCGCCGCCTGCGTGGCGGTGGCCCGTTCGCTTCACAAGCTGGGACTAAACCCTGGGATCAAGTGGCCCAACGATCTGCTGATCGAAGGCCGGAAGGTCTGCGGAATCCTTACCGAGTTGTGGGCCGAGCTCGACCGGGTGGAGTTCCTGATCATCGGGATCGGCATCAACGCCAACATCGAACAGGCCTCATTTCCGGATCCGATCCGACCCCTGGCCGCTTCTCTCCTCGAACTCCTCGGCCGGAAGGTGGACCGGCCGGCCCTCGTCCGTGATCTCCTCTGGGAGCTGGAAGGGCTTTTCGACCTCGCCCCCGGCCCCGGTTTCGAGGGTTTGCTGGATGAGTGGCGCCGGTTTTCGGTGACCCTGGGCCGGAGGGTCCGGGTGAAGGCAGGGGGCGAGGAAATCAGCGGACTGGCCCGGGATATCGACGGGGAGGGCGCCCTGCTTCTGGAGACGAAGGACGGCCCGCGCCGGATCCTGGCGGGCGAGGTCACCCTAGGACCGAGACCGGAGTGATCTCCGTGCCCACAAGTTAAGTATCGAGGAGGTTGGAAGATGTCTACGCGCACCATCGTTTTGGCGGCCCTCTTCGCCGCCCTGACCGCCGTGGGCGCCCAGTTTGCGGTGCCCAATCCTCTGCTCTCCGTTCCCATCACCCTGCAGACCCTGTTCGTCCTGATCACGGGGATGGTCCTCGGGCCGCGAACCGGGGCTGTCAGCCTGGTCGTCTACCTTGTGATGGGATTGCTCAACCTGCCTGTCTTCGCCGGATTTACGGGTGGTTTCGCGGTCCTGGCGGGACGCTCGGGGGGCTACATCATCGGATTCATCCCGGCGGCATTCATCGTCGGCTTGATCGCGGGACGTGGAAAAAAGGTTTCAGCCGGAAGGAGCATCATGGCCACCCTGGTCGGAACCCTGGTGATTCACCTCTTTGGGGTTCCCTGGTTCTACATGGTGACCAAGGTTCCGGTACCTGGAATCCTGGTGGGCTCCCTTCCCTACCTTCCCGGCGACCTGTTCAAAGCGGTGGTCGCGGCCTACGCCGGGCGGGAGATCCGGCGCCTTGCACCGCTCAAGGGAGTACCGGGGATCGAGGCCTGATACGAGGGTCCGACGACGCCTGATCGTTGTCTGATCAAGGTCTGATCGAGCCGCGGTTAAGGGCTTGACACGGGCCTCAAAGAGTCCGCAAAGAAGCCGCTGCCGGGGCCGATCCCGGCAGCGGCGGACTTTCCTTCCCCCTTCGGCGGGTGATATGCTTTAACGGGAGGAAGGACGCCGTGCTGCTGGCCCTCGATATCGGGAATACCACCATCCATGCCGGGGTTTTTCGTGGTGCACACCTGCTTCGCCAGTGGCGTCTCTCCACGGACCGGCACCGGACCTCGGATGAATGGGGCCTCCTCATGGCCGGTCTCCTGACCCACGGCGGGCTCAATCCCCGGGATGTCTCCGGGATCGCCCTCTCCTCGGTGGTGCCGCCCTTAAACCGCGCCCTGGAGGAGATGTGCCGGGCCTACTTCGGCCGGGAACCCCTGGTGGTGGGGCCGGGGACCAGGACCGGGATCCATATCCGTTACGAGACCCCCCGGGACGTGGGAGCGGACCGGATCGTCAATGCCGTGGCCGCCCACCGTCTTTACGGCGGCCCGGTGATCGTGGTGGACTTCGGGACCGCCACCACCTTCGACGTGGTGTCGGCCGCCGGGGAGTACCTGGGCGGGGTCATCGCCCCCGGGATCGGGATCTCCACGGAGGCCCTCTTCGAGCATGCCTCCAAGCTTCCCAGGGTCGACTTGGTGGTGCCGCGGACGGTCATCGGGCGGAACACGGTGGCCAGCATGCAATCCGGGATTATTTACGGGTTCGCCGGACAGGTGGACGGGATCGTGGAACGCGTCGCCGCCGAGATCGGGGGGAACCCGGACGTGGTCGCGACCGGGGGCCTGGCCGAGACGGTCAGCGGCCTCTCCCGGACCATCCGCCGGGTCAACCCGCTCCTCTGCCTGGAGGGTCTCCGCCTGATCTACGAACTGAACGCCGGGACCGGACCTGCCGGAGCCTGATCAGCCGGGCCCAGGTGATGCTGTCCTCCCCGAACCGATCCACGATCCGGTCGATGGCACCGGACAGTCCGTTCTCCCGGGGGTGCCGCTCGCCCAGGGGTTCTTCGAAGAGGGTTGATTGCACGACGCCGGAGCCCGGAACCAGGTTCTTGCCGGTGACCCCCAGGAGCCGGACCCCCTTTCCCCGCCCCCCTTTCAGGGCTTCTTCCAGCAGCTCCCCCGCCGCCCGGTAAAGCTGGGGATCGCCGGCGGTGGGCTCGGCCAGGGTGCGGCTCCGGCTGACGGTTTGGAAATCGGGGAAACGTACTTTCAAAACCACGGTCCGGGCCAGCAAGCGGGTCCGACGGAGGCGCCGGGCGACCCTTTCCGCCAGGCCCAGGAGGGCGGTGTGGAGCTCATCCTCCCCGCGGAGATCCACGGGGAAGGTGGTTTCGGCGCCGATGGACCTGGCCTCCCTGAAGGGTACCACCGGACGGGGATCGATCCCCAGGCTGAGCAGGTGCAGTTCCTTCCCGATCCGGCCGAAACGGCTGGAAAGAAACTTTTCCCCGGCCGCTGCCACCTCGCCGACGGTGCGCAGGCCGACGGCCCGCAGGCCGGCCGCCGTGGCCGGACCGACCCCCCAGAGGCGTTCCACCGCCAGGACGGCCAGGAACGAGCCGATCCCTTCCTCCATGACGGTCACGAAACCATCCGGCTTCCGGAGGTCCGACGCCACCTTGGCGAGGAACTTGTTCGGAGCGATCCCGATGGAGGCGCGCAGGGCGGTCTCGGACAGGATCCGGTCCTTGATCGCCCGGCCGATGGATTCCGGGGGGCCGAAAAGGGCCCGGGATCCGGTCACGTCGAGGAAGGCTTCATCAAGGGAGAGGGGCTCGACCAGGGGGGTATACTCCAGGTAGATGGCCCGAAGCTGCCGGGAAACGCGGCTGTACCTGGCGTGATCGGGCGGAACGACGGAGGCATGGGGGCAAAGTTTCAACGCTTCGGTGAGGGGCATGCCCGACCGGACCCCGTAGGGACGCGCCTCGTAGGAAGCGGCGCTGACCACGCCCCGCCCGCCGAGGGGATGGCCGACGATCACCGGCCGACCCTTCAGGGAAGGGTCGTCGCGCTGTTCGACGGAGGCGAAGAAGGCGTCCATGTCGACATGAATGATCGACCGGCCCATTTTGAAGCCCCCATCCGTTCAGCACGGTTAGTTCAACCCGATCGTACCAGAGAGGGAGGGGGGCGGCAACGAGCGAAACCATGGCCGGGCTACGGCCGCGGCCGCAGTTACCGGGGGTGTCTGCGGGATGAGGGAATCGGGTTTTCCGGCGGGGTTACCGGCGGGTTCGCCGCCGGGGTCACCGGGAACGAGGTCCGGGAACAGGGTGGGGAGCCCGCGGGATCTGGACGGCTTTATCTTCGATTTGGACGGATGTATCTGGACCGGGGAAGACCTGGTGCCGGGGGCGAGGGAGGTCATCGACCGGCTCCGGGATCTCGGGAAACGGGTGGGGTTCCTCACGAACAACTCCACCCAGTCCGCCCGAAAGGTCGCGACCCGGCTGCGCCGGATGGGAATCCCGGCTGCCGCCGGCATGGTGGTGGTCTCGGCCGACCTGGCGGGCCCATACCTCGCCTCGCGCCACGGTCATGGAAAGGTGCTCGTGATCGGTTCACCCGCGCTCCGGCGATCGATCCTGCGCGCCGGCCACACCCTGGTGTCATGGCGGGAGGTCCTGGAGGAAGGGCGGATACCGGACATGGTGACGGCCGGAATGGATGTCGGGTTTCACTACCGGAAGCTGACCGCGGCCGCCGTTGCGGTGGCCCGCGGGGCGTTCTTCTACGCCTGCAACGTGGACCCGCGGCTTCCCCTGGAAGGGGGACGTTTCCTGCCGGGCACCGGTTCCATCGCCCGGGCGATCGCCGTAGCGGCCGGTGCGGACCCGGCGATCATCGGGAAGCCGGAACCCCCGTGTTTCCTTGAAGCTCTCCGTCGCCTGGGCACCCCGCCCGCCCGGACGGCCATGGTCGGCGACAGTCCCCGGAGCGATATCGCGGGGGGACGCCGGGCCGGACTCTTCACGATCCTCCTCGACGCCGGCGGGGCCGGGATGGGGCCGGGATCGGGAAGCAGCGGGCCGGGATCCGGAACCGGGACTGGGCAGGCCGAGGGTGAGGTGATCCCGCACCTGAGGGTGCAGGGGATGGACGAACTCCTGGCCTGGATTTCCGTCCCCGCACACCCGCGCATCTGATCCCGTCGCCGGCGTCGGTTCCCGCGGTCGGGGAATACCGGCCGGTTGCTGGACTTTAACCCGGATGGGGTGCCCAAAGGAGGGGAAGTGGATGGCTATCGCGCTGCCTCCGGTGGCCAGGGTGACCCAGTCCTGGCCCCGTCCGGCCGTCCCGGAAGCGGAACTGGCCGAGCATGTCCGCCGGGCGCTCGCCGACGCCTTCAAGGAGTCCGGGTTGCGCCCCGGGTCCAGAGTAGCGGTGACAGTCGGGAGCAGGGGTATCGCCCGCCTGCCGGAACTGCTCCGGGCGATCGTCGTCGGGATCCGTGAACTGGAAGGGGATCCCGTCCTGGTATCGGCCATGGGCAGCCATGGAGGGGGGACCTCCGAGGGGCAGCGCCGGATCCTGGCCGGCCTCGGGGTCACCCCGGAGACGATCGGAGCGCCGGTCCTCTGCGGAACCGAGGTTGTGCCCCTCGGGGAAACGCCCGAAGGAGTACCGGTCTACTGCGATCGCGATGCGGCGGGGGCGGACGCCATCCTCCTCTGCAACCGGATCAAACCCCACACCTCCTTTCGCGGTCCCGTCGAGAGCGGCCTCCTGAAGATACTGGCGGTGGGCCTCGGGAAGCACCCGGGAGCGTCCGCCATCCACCGCCGGGGGCCGGAGGCGCTGGGCGCCGCCATCACGTCCGCGGCCGCGGCCGGCCTGGCCAGGCTGCCGGTGGCCGGCGGGATTGCCATCCTGGAGAACGCCTACCATGAGACCGCCGGGATCGTCGGCGTTCCCGCGGCCCGGATCCCCGATGTGGAACCGGGGCTGCTCCAGCGCGCCCGGGGGTACCTCCCGGGGATCCCGGCGGAGGAACTGGACGTCCTGGTGATCTGGGAGACCGGGAAGTGCTTCTCGGGGACCGGGATGGACACCAACGTCATCGGGAGGATGCGGATCCACGGGATCCCGGAGCCGGAACGCCCCCTCTACCGGAGGATCGTGGTGCTCCGCCTGGCGCCGGCTTCCGAGGGAAACGCCAACGGGATCGGGCTGGCGGACTTCACCACCCGGCGGCTGGTGGAGGCCGTGGACTTCGACGCCACCTACACCAACGGCCTGACTTCCACCTTCACCCAGAGGGCCATGATCCCGATCACCATGAAATCCGATCGGGAGGCCCTGGAGGCGGCCCTGGAGACCCTGGGGTTCGCGGGGGACGCGGCGGAGGCCAAAGTGGGGATCATCAGGAACACCCTGGAACTGGAGGACGTTTATCTTTCCCCCTCCGCGGTCGCGGAGGTGATGAGCCGGAGTGAAGCCGGGATCCCGGCCGATTTCGTGATCCACGGCGGTTTCCAGCCCCTCTCCTTTGATGACGAGGGCCGGCTCCAACCGCCCTGGGACGTCCAGGGAGGAGAAAATGCGGCGCCCGAGAACATGGGCTAGCACCGGCCGGACCGGTGGCGAAGAGCACGGCGAAGACCGGATCGGCCGCCGAGCGGACGTATACGGACAATCCGGGATCGATCAGGGGGAAGTCAAGAATGGGTGAATCCAACGATGGGTGAACTGTCCGGTCTGGCCCGTGAAAGCCTGAGGGATATCGCTCCCTACCGCCCGGGCAAACCGATTGCTGAAGTGCAGCGGGAGCTTGGTCTCTCCGACGTGATCAAGATGGCCTCCAATGAGAATCTCTTCGGCCCCTCGCCCCGGGCGTCGGCGGCGGCCCGGGAAGCGGTTGCCGAGATGCATTACTATCCCGACGCTGATTGCTATCTCCTTCGCGAGGCCCTGGCCGGCCTCTGGGGGGTGCCGCGGGAGAGCCTCGTCTTCGGGTCCGGCTCTGATGAAGTGGTGCGCCTCCTGGGCCAGGCCTTTCTCCAGGAGGGGGACGAGGCCGTGGTGCCCGATCCCAGCTTCCCGGGCTACCTGCCGGCGGTCCAGGGGCCGGGCGCCACCCCGCGGGTGGTTCCGCTCCGGCGGTTCCGCCTCGACCTGGAGGCCATGGCGGCGTGCTTCGGCCCGCGGACCAGGATGGTGTTCCTGTGCAACCCGAACAATCCCACCGGCACCATCGTGGAGCAGGAGGAAACCGAGCTCTTCCTGGCCCGGCTTCCGGAGCGCGCCATCCTGGTGGTGGACGAAGCCTACGGGGAGTACGTGGATTCGGAGGACTTCCCCTGGGGGATCGAGATGTTCCGTCGCGGATTGCCGGTGGTCGTGCTCCGCACCTTCTCCAAGGTCTACGGCCTGGCCGGGCTGCGCCTGGGATACGCGGTCGCCCCCCCGGAGATCGCCGAAGGGATCAACCGGATCCGCCCGGTCTTCAACGCCAATGTGATCGCCCAGCAGGCCGCCTTGGCGGCCGTGGAGGATCGGGCCCACGTGGAGAAGGTAAAGGAGCTCACCCGGGCGGCCCGGCTGACCCTGTACAAGGAGCTGGACTCGCGGGGGATTGAATATGTGCCCAGCGAGACCAATTTCATCCTGGTGCGTCTGGGCGATGCCGGCGGGGCCTCCCAGGCTCTCATGCGCCGCGGGGTCATCGTCCGGCCCGCGGATTTCTTCGGTTACCCGGAATGGATCCGGGTCACTGTCGGCCCGCCATCCTACCAGGAGCGCTTCCTGACCGCCCTGGACGCCTTCCGTGAGCAGGCTTGATCGGGGTGAGGCGGGCGTTTGGAAATCTCCTGGGCTTTTGGAGATCTCCTGGGCCTGGATCAACCCGGGACCTGGAGAAACCCGGGTCGCGGAAACCTGCGGATCGATAGGAGAACATCTCGGAGAATCATATAATAGAGATGATCCGTGAAGGTGACCGGAGCTATCCAGACCGGAGAACTCTATCGGGGGGAGTCTTTGTGGAGGGCGATATGGTGCTGGAAAAGGTGGAGATGAAGGTCGTCAGCATCGGCCTTGATCCACGGACGAGCCAGCCCGTCCTGATCTTGCGGGATGGGACGAGAAACCGCCTGCTGCCCATCTGGATCGGAGCCCTGGAGGCCAACGCCATCGCCCTCGAGATGGAGGGGATCAAGCCCCCCCGCCCGATGACCCATGACCTCCTGCGCAACCTGCTTGACCTCATCGGGGCCCGGGTGCAGGGGGTGCTGATCAGCGACATCAAGGAAGAGACCTTTTACGCCATGATCACCCTGGCCACCTCCAGGGATACGCTGGAGATCGACTCCCGGCCCAGCGACGCAATCGCCCTCGCTCTTCGGACCAAGGCGCCCATCTACGCGGCTGAAAAGGTTCTGGAAACCTCGGCGATCCCGGGGACGGACGAGTTTACCGTTCATTGAGGCGGGGGAAAAACACGGACGGTAGAGGCTGGTCGGCACCAGGCCGACCGGGGCCCGTTGGGTCAGAGGGGGAGGGAGCGGTTTGCGGAGGTTTTTAACCGACTCCAGGAGGGGCGGACTGATTCTGGCCGCCTTGATCGCCTTCCTCGTGATCCTCGTCTCTCGGACGGGGCTGTTCCTTGATCTTGAGCGTCGCGGATACGATTACCGCACGGTGTTCTCCTCCACCGAACCCGGGGTGTCGCCGGTGGTGCTGGTGGGAGTGTCGGACCAGACCCTCAGGGAACTGGGCCGGTGGCCCTTCGACCGCTCGATCCACGCGCAAATGGTCCAAAAGCTGGCCGAGGCCGGGGCCCGGGTGATCGGCCTCGACATCCTGCTGACCGAAACGGCCTCCCCGGAAGGGGATCAAGCGCTGGCCGAGGCGGTCGCCGGCGCCGGGAACGTGATCATGGCCGGTTACGGGGAGCTGGACAAGGTGCATTCCCAGCCGGGGTTGATCCGTCCCCTTTCCTTCACCCGTCCCCTTCCCGCGTTCGAGGGAAGCGGCCGGGCCCGGGTGGCGCATATCAATGTCAGCGTAGACGAGGACGGCTTCGTCCGTTACGTGCCGCTTCTTCTCGGGCTTGACGGCGGCCCGCTCCCCGCTCTTTCCCTCCAGGCGGTCTCCCTCTACATGAAAGGCGAAGCGGTGTCCTGGGACGGGGAAGAGCAGGTGCTACGGCTGGGCCGGACCCCTCTGCCGACGGATCGCTTCGGCAGGGCGGCCATCCCGTTTCTGGGCGGTGCGGGGATGATCCCCAGCTATCCCTACCACGATGTCCTCGCCGGGCGGGTCCCCATGGAGAACTTCCAGGGCCGGATTGTCCTGGTGGGGCCCACGGCCGTGGGGCTGGGCGACTTTTACTGGGTACCCCCGAGCATCGCCGACGGACAGCCCATGTACGGAATGGAGATCCACGCCCAGGCGATCTACCAAATCCTGGCCCGACGGCTCCTCAGCTTCACTCCGTGGTGGGTCGAGGCGGCGGCGATCATCCTCCTGGCCCTGGCCGTCTGGTGGATCGGACAGCGCTTCCGGGCCATGCCCGCGTTCTTCTTGAGTCTGGCTGCGGCCTTCCTGTATATCGGCCTATCCGCCTTCATTTTTGAGTCGGCCCGGCTGGTGACTCCCCTGGTTCACCCCCTTCTGGCGCTGGGCGGGACATACCTGGGCCAGGCGGTTTTGCGGTACGTGACCGAAGAACGGGAGAAGGCGCGGGTCACCCGGCTTTTCGGCAAGTACGTCCCCCCCCAGGTCGTGGGGGAACTGCTCAAAAACCCCGACCTGATGAAGCTGGGCGGCCGGCGGCAGGAGGCCACGCTCCTCTTCGCGGATGTCCGGGGCTTCACCCCTTTTGCCGAGGCGCGTCCCCCCGAGGAGGTCATGGATCTCCTGAACCGCTACCTGGCGGCGATGACCGATGTCATCTTCGAGGAAGAGGGAACCCTTGACAAGTTCGTCGGAGACCAGGTGATGGCCGTTTTCAACGCACCCCTGCCTCAGCCCGACCATGCTCTCCGCGGGGTCCGGGCCGCCATCCGGATCCAGGAACGGGTGACCGCCCTGCAGGAGCACACCGCCCGGGAGAAGGGGGTCACCCTCACCGTGGGCATCGGGGTCAACACCGGAGACGTGGTCGTCGGCAACGTGGGAACCCTGGACCGGATGGAGTACACCGCCATCGGAAACAACGTCAACATGGCCGCCCGGCTGGAGGCCTCGGCGACCTCCGGTGTCGTGCTGATCAGCGAGGCCACCTATCAGCGGGTGGCGGAGTGGCTGGAGGCGGAGAAGGTCGAAAACCTGACGGTGAAGGGAATCGCCAAGCCGATCACGGCTTACCGGGCCCTCCGCTTGCATGAACCCCCCAGGGTCCCGGCCTCCTGAAGGACGCATCTTCCCACCATTTGGACGTGCCTTTCCCACGGTTTCAACGGTTTTTCATCCCCCGCCCCCCCGGGCTGCCTGCGGCGCCGGGAGGAATGAATCTGGTTCTCGTGGAACC
>JACPQU010000025.1 GCA_016190305.1 Bacillota bacterium | reverse complement strand
TCCCGGATGTTGGTACCCAGGATTTCGAGCAAGTTGTCCAACTTTGGCGCCTCCACCGAAAGCAAGATCCAAATTCATGTTATCTAACCTTATCCTGGTAGGACAAGTACAAAAACCCAATATATGAATATGAATTAACCCACGAAAAAAAATTCGTTTGGCGGCAGATCTGGTCCAAACTCACGCCCGGGCTTCGATGAAATTAAGTTTGAAGGAAAGGCATCCTCGTCTAGCGAAAAAAAACTTAATTCTTGCCTTGTTCCTTAGAGATACATTCCTGGAGAAATATTATTGATTCCGGCAAGCAGCGCCGTGGTTAAGATGGTGGTTGATGGTGGTTGATCGGTAATCGACCGGCGTCGCGACTAAGATGACCGGAGCCGCTGGCCCCGGAACCCGGGGTGACGATCACGACTCAAGAATTCGCATCATGGGAGGATTGCCGAAATGCAGAGCGCACTGGTCGATAGATCAGCCAAGGATCCCATCATCGTCGAAGTAATCTCGAACCGGCTCAACCAGATCATCTCCGAAGCGGCCCAGACGCTCAAACGGGTGTCCGGTGCCGTTCTTACCGTGGATGCGGCCGACTTCGCCATCGACCTTTTTGACGCCGAAGGAAACACCTTCGTCTATAGCCCCGTAGGCTTGCCCCGGCAGGGAAGCGCCGTCCGCCAGACCCTGCCGGTGGTCCTCAAGGAGCTCGGCCAGGACCCCGGGATTTTTCCGGGTGACATCATCATCACCAACGACCCCTACTCCTGCACCCTGCACATCGTGGATCTGCAAATGGTCAAGCCTCTGTACTATCACGACGAGTTGACGATGTGGATCGGCGTGGGGATTCACAAGGTGGACATGGGCGGGATGATCCCCGGGATTCCCCTTCAGGCCAAGAACGCCTACCAGGAAGGGATCCTCATCCCCCCTGTGAAGCTTTTCGAGCGCGGAAAGTTACGGCGTGAGATCCTGAATCTCTACATGAGCAACGTGCGGTCCCGCCATACCCAGGAACTTGACCTCCGCGGCCAGATTGCCGCCACCCAGAACCTCGAGCAGCGCCTCCTGGAAATTATCAATCATTTCGGGATCGATACCTTCAAGAGCGTGGTGCGGAAGCTCATGGACTCCTCGGAAAACGTCGTCCGCCAGCGGGTGGCGACCATCCCCGACGGGACCTACGAGTTCACCGATTACCTGGATCACGACGGGCAGACCGACAACATCTATACGGTCAAATGTACCCTCACGGTCGACGGAGATTCCGGCGTGATCGACTTCCGCGGAACCGATCCCCAGTCCCCGGGGGCGGCAAACTCCACCATTGGTTGCACCTACGGGGCCATCCATGCCGGGCTTCTGGCCCTGGTGGCCCCTGATCTGGCACCCAATGAGGGAGTCTTCAAGCCCTTCAAGGAAATCATCCCGGAGGCCTCTCTCTTTTGGACCAAGCATCCCGCTCCGTGCAGCGCCGGGGCGACCGAGGCCGGGTACCGGAGCCAGTGCGTCTTCCTGGGCGCCATGTCCAAGGCCGCGGCCGCGAGTACGGGAGAACTCAGGGAGATGGCGGTTTCGGGCCAGTGGGGCGGCACCTGCATCACCGTGATGCCGGCGGGGATCGATCAGTACGGGCGCAACTTCGTGGCGACCCTCTTCGAAGGGATCGCCATGGGCGGCGGGGCCCGTTCTTATAAGGATGGTATGGGCGCGGCCTGCCTGCACACCACCGTCGGAGCCCAGTTCTCCAACGTCGAGACCCTGGAGCGGGAATACCCGTTCCTCTGGTTGAAACGCAGCTATCTCCAGGACTCGCCCGGTGCGGGCAAGCACCGGGGAGGGCCGAGCATGGATGTGACCATGGTCGTCCACGACACCGACCGTCTTGAGGTGGGCCAGTTCCACAGCCGCCGCTACCCGCCTTCCTGGGGGGTGTTCGGGGGAGGCCCGGGCTGCGCGGCCTGGGTCAAGCTCAAGCGGGAGAGCAACGTCTATGATGTGTTGAAAGAGAGGGTGCCTGTCTACGAGGAAGTCGGGGGCGAGGAGGAGATCATGCCCCAGAAGTTCGTCACCGAGTTCCGGCGTGGAGATACCTTCCGGTGCATGAGCCCCGGCGGCGGCGGTCACGGAGATCCCCTGGAGCGGGAACCGGAACGGGTGCTGGAGGATGTCCTGGACGAATACATCAGCCTGGAATCCGCCAAGAGGTTGTACGGCGTGATCATCGATCTGCCGAACCGCGTCGTGGATCAAAAGGCGACTGCGACTCTTCGGGAGCAGGTCCGCAAGGAGCGTCTCAACCGCCCTCGGGCGGTGGCGGCGTCGGCGTAACCTTTCAAGATGGCAGGTCTTGGTCGACATGGCAGGTCGTCGATCTCCCGGGCCGGGGGATCGAACCCGAGTGAGTTCGCCGAACTCGCCCGGAACCGGATCCGGATTCCAACCAGATGATCATTGAGTGGACGGTGATGTTACGGAAAATCACCGTCCACTTCTCTCTCCTGCAGGCACCCCTTGAAACAGGGTAAGCGCGTTGACAGCCAAAGGATCGCATGTTAACATGTGGTACTCTTCCCTAGAGAAAAGCCCACGGGGGTGTCCAGCATCGATATCTTGATCACCGGTGCGAGTTGGCTCTTGACCATGGACTCGAAACGGCGGATCCTGAAGGATGGGGCCGTCGCCATCCAGGGTAACCGGATCGTGGACGTCGGAAAGACCCCGGATCTGTTGCCCAAGTACCCCAACCCCAAGGAAACCATCGACGCCCGTGGCCGTCTGGTGATGCCGGGCCTGGTCAACGGTCATTTTCATTCCACCCAGCAGTTGGCCCGCGGCTTGGCCGACAACGTGTTCGCTCCCACCTGGATCCACGACCGGGCATATCCCTACGAAGCCGCCTGCACCTCCGACGATGTTTACCTGGCCAGCCTCTGCTCCTGCCTGGAGGCGATCAAGACCGGGACCACGTGTTTCGCCGACCCCGGAGGCTACCACATGGATCGGGCCGCCCAGGCGGTTGAGGAGACCGGGATCCGGGCCGTCCTCTCCCGCTCGATGGTGGATATCCACACCGCGGGCCGGCCCATTCCGGGCAAGATGAGGGAGGACACCAGGGCTGCCCTGGATGGGGGGGAGGAGTTCGTCAGCCGGTACCATGGCGCTGCCGGCGGGCGGATCCGGGCCTGGTTCTCCCTCCGCACCGAGCGGATGGTCAGCGATGATCTGTGCCTGCGGACAAAGGAATTGGCCGGCAAGTACAAGACCGGGGTCGAATCCCACAACTCCTCGGTTTACGATTCGGTGCTCCGCCACAAGGAGATTCATCACGGGCTCCGGCCGGTGGAGCGCTACTACAAGATCGGCCTCCTGGGGCCGAATGTCTTGCTCTATCACATGAACTGGCTGACCGACGCCGAGGTGGACATGCTCCAGGAGACCGACACCAAGATCACCCACTGCCCGACGGCGGCCTTCATGGGCGGTTACGGCACGCTGCAGTCCAAGCACGTGGACATGCTCCATCGGGGGATCACCGTCTGCCTCGGATCGGATAACGGCCTGGAGTCCAACTTCAACGATATGTTCAAGGTGATGTACTGCGCCACCGCCCACCGCGACTACCGGCAGGACGCCACCCTTCTTCCACCCGAGCAGCTCCTGGAGATGACCGTCACCAACGGTTACCGCGCATGCCTCTGGGATGACGAATGCGGCACCCTGGAGCCCGGGAAAAAGGCGGATCTGATCATCCTGGAAACCTCCGGCCCCGAGTGGATCCCGATTCACAATCCCGTATCCAATCTGGTGCACGCCGCCGACGGACACAGCGTCCGGACCTCCGTCATCGACGGGAAGGTAGTGATGAAGGAAGGGCGGATCCTGACCGTCGACGAGGATGAGATCCTGGCTCGAGCCCAGACGGCCGCCCTGGATATCGCCCGCCGGTCCGGACTGGAGGTCTTCGGGCAGCCGAAGTGGCCGGTGGTCTGATGAAATGGGTTCACTGGTAGAAAGTCAACTATCTCTGGGGGGGTACCAATGGCAGTAGATATCCTGATCAAAGATGTGGATTACGTCGTCACCATGGACGGCACCCGGCGGATCATCAAGGACGGGGCGGTGGCGATTACCGGCGACAGAATCACCGAGGTGGGGAAGAGCGCTGCCCTGGCGCTCAAGTACGCCGATGCCAAGAAGGTCATCGACGGCCGGGGACGCTTGGTCATGCCGGGCCTGGTCAACGGCCACTTCCACTCCACGCAGCAGCTTGCCCGTGGGCTGGCCGACAACGTTTTTCTACCCACATGGATCCATGACCGCCTGTATCCCTACGAGGCGGCCTGCACTCCGGAGGATGTCTACCTCGCGAGCACCTGCGCCTGCATCGAGGCCATCCGGACGGGGACGACCTGTTTCATCGATCCGGGCGGGTACCACATGGAGCAAGCGGTGAAGGCGGTCACCGAAACCGGGATCCGGGCGGTGCTCTCCCGCTCGATGGTGGATATCCACGCGGCGGGCCGGCCCATTCCCGGCAAGATGCGGGAGGACACCCAAGCCGCCCTGGATGCCGGCGAGGAGTTCGTGGTCAAGTTCAACGGGGTCGCCGACGACCGGATCCACGCCTGGTTCTCCCTCCGCACCGAGCGGATGGTCAGCGACCAGCTCTGTATCCGGACCAAAGAACTGGCCGACAAGTATCAGACCGGGGTGGAGTCCCACAACTCATCGGTCAACGACTCCGTCAACCGGCACAAGGAGATCCACAACGGCCTGCGCCCGGTGACCCGCTACTACAAGATCGGGGTCCTGGGGCCCAACATGCTCCTTTACCACATGAACTGGCTCACCGACGAAGAGGTCCAGATGATCAAGGAGACCGACACCAAGGTCAGCCACTGCCCGACCGCCGGCTTCATGGGCGGTTACGGCACCCTGCAGGGCAAGCACCCCGAAATGCACAAGATGGGGATCAGCGTCGCGGTGGCTTCGGACAACGCTCCCGAGTCCAACTTCAACGACATGTTCCGGGTGATGTACTGCCTGGCAGCCCATAACGACTACCACCAGGACGCCACCCTGCTCACGCCGGAGACCATGCTGGACATGGTGATCAAGAACGGCGCCCGCTCCGCCCTGTGGGATCACGAGATCAGCTCCCTGGAGCCCGGGAAGAAGGCGGACATGATCGTGGTGGAGATGGCCGGTCCTGAGTGGATCCCCATCCACAACCCGATCTCCAACCTGGTACATTCGGCCGACGGCCACAGCGTGGAGACCTCGATCATCAACGGGCAAATCGTCATGGAGAACCGGAAGATCCTGACGGTGGACGTGGACGAGTTCCTGCGGCGGGGCCAGGAGGCGGCGATCAAGATCGCCGAGCGTGCCGGCCTGACCGGATACGGCTTCCCGCGCTGGCCCATCGAGTAGGAAGGCGCGGTTTCCAGCTGGAGCAGCCGCTCCAGCGTCTCCGGGGTAATCGAGTTCCGGACGGCGGTGAGTATCACCGGGTGATTCGATTTCAGCAATAACTTTAAAATCAGGTGAGTGCGGACGGCCGCCGGGTTCAGCCCGGCGGCCGGCTGTTTCTTCCTTTCCGGATCAAATTTACCTGGCAATCTGAAAGTCCCAAGCTTGGGAAATCGAGAGGGTAGAGGGCCGGTAGGGTAGAAAAATTTCTATTACAAGTGAGATCAACAGTTGAGATCAACTTGCTGGGATGATCTCCTTCGTGGTCGGATCAAAATCCACTGGAGCGGGCTCAGCGGAATTTGGAGGGTGCCGTTTGACGTTGCGATCGGGCACGAGTACTTTTCTCGAGAAAGAGAAACTTCTTTTACGCCGGGTCCGGTTCGGGGAGCTGGCGGAGAGCCGGCACCTGCTCCGCGAGCTGTTCATGGAGATCCAACTGGATGAGGCTCTGTTTCCAGG
>JACPQU010000024.1 GCA_016190305.1 Bacillota bacterium | reverse complement strand
GGGGGGCGCCCGGGGGGGTGGGGGATTGGGGGGGGTTCGGGGGCGGGGGGGGGCGATGATGAGGGGGACGGAGATGACAGGGACGGCCCTGGACTAATTCCACGCCTGATCCGGTATGATTACATCAGTTGATCAGGCTCGGGCGGCTGGGTGGTCGGGCCCAGACAGTCACGCCGCAGCGATCCCATCGGGAGGAGGTTTGTTCCATTGATCCTGGTTACCGGTGCGACGGGTTTTCTGGGCCGGCACGTGATGGAGCGGCTCGTGCGAGGGGGTCAGGAGGTGCGGGGCCTGGCGCGCCGGGTTCCTGCCGGGGCGGCGGCCGGAGACGGGGGCGGCTCCGTAGGCCGGGCAACAGGAGGGCCGGCGGACGACGGGATCATCTCCTGGGTCCCCGGGGATATCCGCGACAGGAACGTCCTTCGCCGGGCGGCCGAGGGGTGCCGGGCGGTGGTGCACCTCGTGGGGATCATCAAACCCGGACGTGACCCGGCCCGCGGGTACGCGGCGATCCACGTCGAAGGAACGCGGAACGTGGTCGATGCAGCCGCTTCCGCCGGGGTAGGGCGTTTCGTCTATATCAGCGCGGCCGGGGCCGGGCCCGATGCCGAGACCCCCTATCACAGGTCCAAGTGGGAGGCGGAGGAGATCGTGCGCCTTTCCGGTTTCCCTCACCTGATCCTGCGCCCGTCGGTGGTCTACGGACCCGGCGGCGAGTTGACCGAGATGCTCGCCGGAATGGCCCGGCGGATGCCCCTGCTTCCGGTGCCGGGCTCCGGGAACTACCGGATCCAGCCCGTCTACGTTCAGGATGTGGCGGAATCGGTCGCCGTCTACTGCGGGCGGGCGGAAGCGGAAGGGGGGACCTACGAACTTGGGGGGCCGGAGGCGGTCACTTACGAGGGGTTTCTCGTCCGCGTGATGGAAGCCCTGGGGAAGCGCCGCGCCCGGATTCACGTCCCGCTGGCTCTCCTGAGGCCGGCGATCAGGGTGATGGAAAAGACCATCCCTTCCCTGGCCCCTCTGACCTCCGAGCAATTGACCATGCTCCTTGCCGGGAGCTTGTGCCCAGAGACCCCGCGCCTGGCCGCCGATCTCGGTCTGACGTTGACCCCCCTTGACCGGGGGCTGCGGGAATCCCTGGCGCATCCAACCTGAAGTGAAGGCCGGTGCATGACCGAACGCCATGCGCAATGACCGGGCGCATAGCCGGCGCGAGAACGAACGCATGACCGGCGATAACCTCCGTACAACCTGCGCACGACCGGCTCCGCATCAGCCTGAACCCGGGCCGCCCGCACCGCTGCCGGACGGCGTCGTAAATTGTCGTACCCGCACCGGTGCTGGGTTTATGACCGCGGCATAATCAAGGTGTTTGCGGAGATCTGAGTTTGTTTACGATGAACCGCTTCCCCCGGCGGACAGGGACAGGGGATCGCCCTTGGTGAGGATATCCGGATCGATGGGAGTCCCGCCGATGGTGGCGGACCAGTGAAGGTGCGGGCCGGTGGAGTAACCGGTGCTGCCCATGAGCCCGACGTGCTGCCCTTTCTTGACCTCGTCCCCGGCCTGCACCTCCCGTTCCTGCATGTGGTAGTAGGCGGTGTACAGGTTCAGGCCGTGGTCGATGATCACCGAGTGGCCGGTGACGGTCATGTACTCGGAAAGGACCACCCGCCCGGAGTTGGCGGCGCGGATGGGTGTTCCCTCCCGGTTGGCCAGGTCGATCCCCGAATGCCTGCTCGTAGGAACCCCGTCGGCTTCCCGGATTAAGCCGAACTCGCTGGAGATCCGTCCCTCGGTGGGCCGGATGAAGGCGCCTTCCCAGAGAGCTCGTGATGACGTTTCCTTCTTGGCTTCCCCAAGCCGATTGGTGTGCTGCGTCAGGTTATTCTCGCTGCGGAGGGGTGTTTTCGCCGGGGGGACGCTGATCCGCTCAACGGGGAAGGCACGCCGGGCAACGTTCAGGGCCAGCGCTCCGGCGGAGTGGAATCCCTCTTCGGCTGCCGGCTTATCCGGCGGAAGCCGTTCCAGCGAGAGGCGGATGGGGTGGATACCCGGATCGAGGCTGTAGCCTGCGGCCACGAAACCGCTCCATCCCTCCTGGCCCTTGAAAAGGAGCGGCCTGGAAAGCTTGTCCGTTTCAAGTTGGGGCAGGACTTCAGAACCGGCGACGGTCCGGAAGCGGATGATGGACAGGCCTCCCTGGGCGGCTTCGGACGGTTGGAGGGCGGCACCATGGATCTCCAGGGAGGCCCTTGCCGGAGGGTTCCCCAGGAACAGGGATGCTTCCGGCGAGCCTTCCGGCGCGGCATCCGTCATTTTTCCCGATGCGGAGGCCCCGGTTTCCGCGGCGGCCACCGGGATCAGCAACGCCGCCGGGCTCTCCACCGCCCCGACTAATAGCAGAGGCCAAAGCAGAAGAGCCGCCGCTGCAAGTGCGGTGACCGTGAAATACCACCACAGGGGAAGTTTTTCCGGGATGATTGTTTTACGGCGCCGCCGGTGCTTTCCCAGGAGCCTAAACCTCCCTATCAGGGATCCTGAATCCTCGTCCAGAGGAATCTCTTTTTAGAAATATCTTCTTTTAGGCAAAATTATCCTGCAGACAAATCTTTCACCGGTCAGAAAGCCTCTAGCAGTCGCCGTCAGGAATCCTCAGCAGAGCCTTTCGACATTTCCCGGGAAATTATGCCGATCTTGGTGCCTTTTGGGCTTGTGACCGAGTCCTGGCGATTTGTGCACTAATTCGGTGCCCCTCGTTCGGGGATCCCTCTCACCATGTAAAAGTAAGCTGGGTCCAGGGGCTCCTCGGACAAGTTATTCGATATTTCCGGTAATTATACGAAGATGTCGGCGCGATTCGCGAGATCACCCGTCCAGGGTTTTCCTGGTCGAGGCTTTGTGGGACCGGATGAGGGCCACGGGCATGCTGGGGAGAAGCCAGCGCCAGTACCGGCGGTAGGTGCTCCGGCCCGCGGGGATCTCCATGTACCGGCCGAGAACGTCGGCGTTCGTGAAGACCCGTCTCTGGAGCCAGACCGGAAGACGAAACAGCAGGTTAAAGACGCTGCGCGCGTAAAGGAGTTCGTCGGCGTAAGCCTTTCGGCAAGCCGCTTGGTAAGGGCGGAGATCCTCGGCCTTGAGGGAGGAACCCGACGCGAGGAGGGAGGAGATCCTTTCGGCCGCCAGTTTGCCCGAAAGGCGGGCGTAATAAATGCCTTCTCCCAAAAAGGGATCAGCCGCTCCCGCCGCATCCCCGGCCAGGACGATCCGGTCGGCGACCAGGGGATCGTCAGGGTGATAACTGGGGATGATGTGGGCGCGGGGAGCGGACGTGGGCGTCAGTCCGTTTTCCAGGCAGAAACTCTCCCACTTCGCCTGGATCGTCCGGCGGGACTCTCCCAGCCCGGCGATCCCGGCCGAAAGCCGGTCGCCCTTCGGGAAGATCCAGCAGTAGCCCCGGGCCACCCGGCCGATATGGATCTCTACCATTTCCTGCGCCCCAAGCTCCGCCGCCGGGGAATTCCTAACCACGGATGCGATGGGGATCTCAGCGGAGAGGGAGAAGAGGAGAATGTCCCGGCGCTGCCGGCGGCGCACAACAGAGCGGGCGATGCTGCCGGCTCCATCGGCGCCCACGACCGCCCGCCCCCGGTAGGTCCCCCGATCAGTTCGGATCATGACCCACTCCGGCTCCGGCTTGACCTCTGCGACGCGTTCGTAGCGGACCTGGGTTCCGGCCTTAACGGCGAGATCCAGCAAGAAAGTGTCGAAAGCGGCACGATCAGTGAGCGTGGCCACTCGAAAGGGAAACCTGCTCTCCTGGACCAGGTTGCCGAAGATCACCCTGACCCCCCGGCAATCACCGGAGATGATCCCGTCCGGAAGCGGGGAGTCAAACTCCCGGATGGCTGGTTCTGAAAGGCCGCCCCCGCAAGGCTTGTGGCGGGGGAAGGGATCCTTCTCGAGTAACAGGGTATGCAGTCCGGCCCCTGCCGCTTGCTGCGCCGCGGCAGAACCAGCGGGCCCTCCACCGACGACGATCAGGTCGTAGATCAACGGGCCAGAACCCCTTTCGCCCGGCTCCGGATGAACCGGTCGATTAGTACAGCCGGCCGATGATCCTCATCGATGATCCTCATTGGGTCGATGGAAAATCGGCTGATGATCCATCCGATTGATCTTGATCCGGCCGGCATTTCCAGTGTCGATAATTCATTAGTTTACCGGTATCCGCGCCTTTGATGCCGCAGGTTGCAGAGGAAGTATTTTCTGGGACGAGCACCGTGCGACCTGCCGGATTTGAAGGTAAAAGAGGAAGTGACGAGCGGTGGGAACAACACAATTAACCGCAGGCCATCTCACATGCAAGAGTTATGCCGCCGGGCGGGAAGGGGAGGAATCCCTTTCTCAGGTATCGAAATACGTAAGCCCAACGGTAGTCCACAGCGGAGAAGTGATGCGCGCGGAGATGTGCGCCCGGAGGTAATCCGAGCCGGGGGGCTGGGGATAAGATCCGCAGTCGGCCTGCGTGTCGTGACCGGTAACGGAGTATAGACGCGATGATTGGGAAGAGGGGGTCGCCGTGAGGCTGGAGCACAGCCTTCGCCTGGAGCAACGCCCCAGGTTGGTGATGACGCCGCAATTGCGGTTGGCCCTCGACGTCCTGCAGTTGCCGGTTCCCGATTTGAACGACTTCCTCGGAGAGGCCATGAACGACAATCCCTATCTTGAAAGGGAAGAAGAGGAAGAGAGTTCCCACCCGGAAGAGTCCCTCACCAAGGTTTCTCCCGAGTCAACCGGAGAGGAACATCCGTCCAAGGATGAAGAACCGGAATCGACCTGGATCGAGAAGCTTCTCCTCGAGGAAAGGTCAGGCAGTCAGGGTGTCCGATCCCCGGTGCGGGAGGCCGAAGCCGTCTCCTGGGAAGCGCAGGTCTCCGCCCCGCTCACCCTCCGGGACCATCTGGCTTGGCAGCTCAACATGACGGAAATCCCTCCGGACATAAAGAGGGTGGACACCTACATCATCGACTCCACCGACGAGAACGGTTACCTGCCATCGGACTGGTGTCCGACCCCCAATCCGTTTCCGGATGAGATCCTCTCCCATGCCCTCGAGCTGGTCCAGGGC
>JACPQU010000022.1 GCA_016190305.1 Bacillota bacterium | reverse complement strand
CTGGGGCTGGTGGGCCTGGTGATCACTGCGGTGGGTAAAGGGACGGCACACCTCCTGTACCTTGGAAGGCCGGAGCGGTTCATCCGGGCCATGGCCCGGCCCGACCGTTCCTGGATCGCCCGCGGGATCTGGTCGATGACGTCCGTGGTGGTCTTCGGCGGCCTGCAGGTGTTAGGGACCCTGGGTTGGATCGGCGGGCCGCTGGCGCCGGGAGCCGCGCTCTGGTGGATTTTCACCGTCCTTTCCGGCCTGGCGGCCCTGTTGCTGATGCTGTATGAAGGATTCCTGGTCTCCACCTCCCCGGCGATCCCCCTCTGGCACACCGCGCTGATGCCGATCCTCTTCGCCTTTTACTCCTTGCTGGGTGGGCTGGTGCTGTCCACCTTCATCAACGAGATCACCGGGGCCCCGGTGGAGGGTTTCTTGAAGCTCCTGGAGTCCGCGATCCTCGGCCTGAACTTCGTCCTGCTCCTGGTGTTCGTCGCCGGCGGCTGGACAAGCTCCGAGACCGCCCGGGAGACGGTGCGGCAACTGCTCAAGGGGAAGCTTGGGGTGCTCTTCGTGGGCGGGGTGATCCTGGTGGGGATCGTCCTGTCGATGATCCTGGGCCTCTACTTCGCTTCCACCGGGAACCTGCTGGCCATGTGGCTGGTGGCGGCCACCGACCTGGTCGGGGATTTTCTCCTGTTCTACCTGCTGCTGAAATCAGGGCTCTTCGCACCGGTGTATTGATCCCGTTCTTAAGCCCGGTGCAATGAGTCCAGGGGTATTATTTCAGATCCTTGCGTGATAAACGCCAAGCTTTATAGACTCAACGGCACAGCAGCCGGTCCTGAGGTGGGGCTGTCCGCGAAAGGGGGACGGGTCGGAGGCCGGGTCGATGATGACGGCGATTGCCGTCGGTACCGTAATCCGGGAAGTGCGGGGATCACGGTGTGCGCTCGGTGATCCCGTGATCCCAAGAAGCAAAGTAAAGAGGCAGAAAGTAAAGATGCGGTCTGGAAAGCTCATTTCCTAAAAGCGACACATGTTAAGGGGGTTTATTCGTGAGGAGATCGAAAAGCCGTTTGATCAAGCTGGGCCTCTTCCTCGCCCTTGCGGCCGCCATGTTCCTGCTGTTCGCCGGCTGCAAGAAGGAGGAGCCCAAGGCTGAGCCGCCGAAGGCCGAACAGCCGAAGGCCGAGCAGCCCAAGGAGCCCGAGAAGCCGAAGGAAACCCTGAAGATCGGGTACCTCGGGCCCATGACCGGGGCCCTCGGCGAGTACGGTGACGAGAACGTCAAGGGGCTCCACCTTTACCTCGAGCAGGTCAAGTACACCGCCGGCGGCCGCCCGGTGAAGGTGATCACCGAAGACGACGCCTGCGATCCGCAGACCGGCCAGCAGAAGCTGCGGAAGCTGATCGAGTCGGACAAGGTCGATATCCTGATCGGCCAGGTCTGCAGCCACGTGACCCTGGCCCTCGCCGACATCCTCAAGAACGAAAAGAAATTCCTGGTGACCACCACCACCTCCACCACCGCTCTTTCGCGGGATCAGAAGAACCCGTTCATCTACCGCGGGTCCTTCAACATGTGGATGGTGGCCGCACCCCTAACCAAGCACATCGTCGCCAACAAGGACAAGTACGGCACCAAGGGCCTCTTCGTCGGCACCGACATGGCCACCACCTACTCGGTGGCCAAGGATTTCAAGGATCTCTACCTGCCGTCGGGCGGCGAGTTGGTCAAGGAAATGTACATTCCGCTTGGTACCGTCGACTACGGGCCCTTCGTCGCGGAGGTCAAGCGGCTCAACCCCGGATTTATCTTCGCCTTCGTTCCGGGGGCGGACGGGGCCCGCTTTGTCAAGGCCATGGGCGAGGCGGCGCTGAAGATCCCGATCCTCGGGGTTTCGTTGATGGACGACTACATCATTCCGGGCGCCGGACCGGCCGCCGAGGGTCTGATCACCTCCGCCCAGTACACCGGCTCTCTGGATACCCCGGAGAACAAGGAGTTCGTCAGGCTGTACAAGGAAAAGTACGGAAAGATGCCCGACGAGAACTCCAACAACGGCTGGGATCCGATGCGGATCATCGTCGAGGCGGTCAACAAGGTGAACGGGGATCTCGCTGATGAGAACAAGGTCCGCGAGGCCCTGCTGGGTGTCAGCTTCACCGGCGCCCGCGGCCCCATCCGCATGAGCGGAAAGGGCAACATCCTCGTGGAGAACATCTACATCCGGCAGGTCCAGAACGTGAACGGGAAGCTCCAGAACGTGGTCATCGACACCATCAAGGACGTCGAGGACCCCGGCCCGCAGTAACGATCTAAAGGGAGGAGTGGCAGGGGATCATTATCCCCTGCCACTCCGCTTTAATGCAGCCTTAACCCTTCGCGTTGAAGGAGAGTTTAGACCTTGGATTATTATGTCATCCAGTTTTTAAACGGGCTGTCTTATGCGATGCTCCTGTTTTTACTTGCCACCGGGCTCTCCCTGGTCTTCGGGATGATGAACATCATCAACCTGGCCCACGGGTCCTTTTACATGCTCGGGGCCTACCTGGGGTACTCCACCGCCCTGAAGACCGGGAACTTCTGGCTATCGCTCCTGGTCGCCCCCCTGGTAATCGGGCTGGTGGGATTCATCCTGGAGTTTATTTTTCTGCGCCCCCTTTACGCCCGCGGGCACCTGCAGCAGGTGCTGCTCACCGTCGGGTTCATTTTTGTCATCTGGGACGTGACCACCACCCTCTGGGGGAAGAGCGTGATGTCCGTGGCTGCGCCTCCCCTGCTGGCCGGGACCGCCAAATTCTGGGGGGTCATCTACCCGTCCTACCGTTTCTTCCTGATCGGTTTCGGTCTGGTGGCCGCGCTGGCCCTATGGCTGCTCCTGGAGCGAACCCGCCTGGGGGCGGTCGTCAGGGCGGGTGTGGCGGACCAGGAGATGGTCGGGGGGCTGGGGATTAACATCAAGATGCTCTTCAGTTCGATCTTCGCCTTCGGGACCGCCCTCGCCGCTCTTGGCGGGGTGCTGGCCGCCCCGGTGCTAGGGCTCCATCCCGGGATGGACATGGAACTCCTCATCGCCGTCCTGATCGTGGTCGTCGTCGGCGGCCTCGGCACCTTCGCCGGGTCGTTCTGGGGAGCCCTGTTGATCGGAGAGGCCGACACCTTCGGCAAGATCCTGATCCCGGAGTGGGGCCTCGTGATCATCTACGCCGTGATGACCCTGGTCTTGCTCTTGAAGCCTGAAGGCCTGCTGGTCAAGAAGGGGGCCTGAACTTGGGAGCTGAAAGCCTGGGTAAGGGAATCCGGGGGGGGGCGCAGCGCTGGACGGTTTCGCGGACGGCCGGGATCCTGGTGATCCTCGCTCTCGCCCTTTATCCGGTGCTGTCCAAAGAAATCTTTCACCTCACCATCCTCAACGAGGTGCTGGTCTTCGCGATCTTCGCCATGAGCCTGGACCTGCTCTTGGGTTACACCGGGCTGGTTTCCTTCGGACACGCGGCCTACTTCGCGGCCGGCGGCTACGCGGCGGGGCTCGTCGCCAAGCACCTTAGCCAGAACTTCCTGGTCACTTTGACAGCGGGGGTTCTCGCCGCCGTCTTCTTCGCTTTCCTGATCGGGTTGTTCGCGGTGCGTACCTCGGGGATCAACTTCATTATGGTCACCCTGGCCTTCGCCCAGATGGTCTACGCCTACGTCTATCGGGCCAGGAATCTCACCGGGGGGTCTGACGGACTGTCCGGGATCCCCAGACCATACCTGGGGGTTCCCGGGATCCCCTTGACTGACAAGGTGCAGTTCTATTACCTGACCCTGGTCTTCTTTATCATCTGCTACCTCTTGTTGTCTTGGCTGGTCAGATCGCCCCTGGGGAGGAGCTTCGTGGGGATCCGGGAGAACGAAGCGCGGATGAGGTCCCTGGGCTACAATGTCAGGCAGCTCAAGCTGATCAGTTTCATAATCGGAGCCGGGTTCGCCGGGGTCGGCGGGGTGCTGTTCACCCACTTCAACAACTTCATCGGGCCGGAGCAGACCTTCTGGGGCACCTCGGCCATGGTCATGATCATGGTGATCCTGGGCGGAACCGGGACCCTCGCCGGTCCGGCGTTGGGGGCCGCGGTCTTCCTGGTCGTGCGCAACGTGTTGAGCTATTACACTACCCACTGGCACCTGATCATGGGGCTCCTGTTCATCGCTTTCGTCATGTTTGCCCCCCAGGGTATTTTCGGTCTGGGCCGGAGCTTAGGAAGGTTGTCCGGTGAACTGGGCGGCAGGAAAGAGACCCCGCCCAAGCCGGCTTCGGGAGGTGCCTGATCCGATGTCTCAGGGCAACGGAACCGTTTTGACAGTGCAAGGCGTGCACAAGAGCTTCGGAAACCTGCACGTCCTGAGCGGCGTGAACTTGGATGTGGCCTCCGGGGGAAGGCACGCCGTGATCGGACCGAACGGCGCCGGGAAGACCACCCTCTTCAACATCATCGGGGGCGAACTGTCCCCCACGGCGGGAAAGATCAAGCTCCAGGGCAAGGACGTGACCCATCGGCCGCCGCACCAGCGGGCCATCCAGGGCCTGGGACGCACCTTCCAAAGGAACAATGTGTTCTTGGGCCTGACGGTTTACGAGAACGTGGGCTTGGCTGTTCAACGCCACGAAGGGGTCCATTACCGGCCCCTGTCCCCGGCGACCCGTTTCCCGAAGGTAAACGCAAGGATCGACGAGATCCTCGAGCAATTGGGGCTTTCCGACCGTGCCCAGGTGCCGGCGCGGAATCTGTCCTACGGTGAGCAGCGCCAGCTTGAGATGGCCATCGCCCTGGCGGCCAGGCCGACGATCCTGCTCCTGGACGAGCCGACCGCCGGGATGTCTCCCCGCGAAACGGCCGAGGCCGTGGAGATTATCTCCCGTGTTCCCTCGGATGTGGCCATCGTGCTGATCGAACACGATATGGACGTGGTTATGAGCCTCTCCGAGCGGATCACCGTCCTGCATTACGGGGAGGTCCTGGCCGAGGGAAGTCCTGAGGAGATCAAGAGGAACCAGGTTGTGAAGGATACTTACTTGGGCGAATTCTAAGCGAAACGCCCAGGATAAGTTCAGGTTTCGAGGTGACGGCCTACTCCGGCACCGGACAAACTTCAGGGGAGTTTTCAATGGCGATGGCGAAGGAAGTCAAGGTGACCGTTCAATACTGGGGTAACATCGCCCGGATCGTCCCTCAGCGGGAGGAGTCCCTGCTCCTCCCCGCGGAGACCACGTTTCGAACGGTCCTGAATAATCTGGCTGATCGGTATGAAGGCGTGAGGGAGATGCTCTTCACCATCCACGGGAGCTTGTTGCTCCATGTGAGGGTTAACTTTAACGACCAGAGCGTCAAGGATTCGGTAAAGGGACTGGACACCCCCATCGAGGAGGACGGGCTTCTGGAGATTTTCGTTGTATCTCCTATGTGCGGCGGTTAAGCTTTCCGAAACCACATGGCTGAATTCGTTGCTGCATTCGTATCCTCAACCCTACCCGCAATATCTTCTTCGCACCCAATCATCCCTTTACGGATGCCTTTAACGAACTTTCTGATCTAAGCGTTGATCGATGACCGCAAAAGAGAAAGATTCCAGCCATGCCGTTACACCTGAAAAGAAGTTCATTTCCACCGGACAAACAGGCCAGGCTCCCGGGGACAGGGAGATGCTTGTATCTACCTTGAGGGTTCAAGAACCGCATCGGTTTAGATTAACAGAAACGGGGGAAAGCACAAAATGCTACGCATGCTACGCGGAATAGGGAAACAGCGGTTACTGGTTTTGGTTTTAATCCTTCTGTTGGCCTCGGCGGTCACCGCCGGATGCCGCTCCGGCAAGCCGGCGGCCGAACCGGCCAAGCAGCCCGCGGCCCAGCAGCCGGCCCCGCAGCCTGCGGCCAAGGACAGCCAGGCTCCGGCCAAACCGGCCGCAGAAACTCAGCCGCTTAAAATCGGGTTGGTTTCCGGTCTCAGCAACTGGCCGGCCGTATTCGGCGTCCCGGCCATGGAGGGATTCCAGTTCGCGGCGGACGAGATCAACTCAGCCGGAGGAGTCCTGGGGCGCAAGCTCGAGATGGTGAAGATCGACGATGAGGGCTCGCCCTTCAACTCTCAGCAGGCGATTGTAAAGTTCTACGAGCAGGGGATCAGGTTCGTGATGAGCGGATCGCACAGCACCGCCGTCCTCGCCCAGAAGCCCAAGGTCGAGGAACTCAAGATGCTGGTCATCTCGCCCCTGGCCACTGACCCCGCGGTCACCGACACCAAGGATCCCTATTACTTCGTGGACATGGTCAACAACATCTACCTGGGGGGCAGCATCGGCTTCTATGCGCGAAAGAACCTCAACCTGAACACCGTGCTCACCTTTGTCCGTGATGACGCCTACGGGACCTCCATCAACAAGGCCTTTGAGGAAAAGTTCGTCGGCGACGGGGGCCGGGTGCTCGCCAAGGTGACCTACCCGACCGACGCCAAGGATTTCCGGGCCGACCTGAGCAAGCACCTCGGCGCCAAGCCGGACGCGATCATGCTGACGGGGTTCGCTCCCGAATCGGGCCTGATCGCCGGGCAGGCGAGGGAACTCGGTTTCCAGGGAACCATCCTGGCCACCAACCCGGTCCTGGCGCCCCAGTACGCGGAAGCGGCCAAGGCCGGAGCCGAGAATACCTGGGCCTCCGGGGCCTTCTCTCTCGATCCGAACGCCATGACCGACGCGACCAAGGATTACCTGGCCAAGTGGAAGGCGAAGTTCGGCAAGGAGCCCAACGTTTACCAGGCCCATGCCTACGATGCGGTCTACCTGCTGAAGAAGGCCATTGAGGACGCCAAGTCCACCGACCTGGAACCGGTTCGCAAGGCGATGCTGGGGATCAAGAATTTCAACGGGGCCAGCGGCGTGACCACCGTCGCCCCCGACGGTTCGACCCAGAAGCCGGTCAGGATGATGCAATACAAGGATGGCGGGTGGAAGTACATCACCTCCCTCGAGCCAGGCAAGTTCTAGCAGAGCAACCTGGGGCCGGGAGCGGGACCGGGAGGCGGGGAGTCCCCCCGCCTCCCGGCGGCCCCCAACCGGATTTCCCCTCGAGGGGGCGTGTTCGGTGCTCGTATCCATCTTTCTCAGCGCCCTGGCCGTCGGGTGCATTTACAGCCTCATCGCCATCGGTTTCAGCCTGATTTACAGGGCCTCGGGAATCCTGGACTTCTCCCAGGGCGAGATGACGATGCTGGGGGCCCTGTTGGGGTGGTCGCTGGTCTCCAGGGCTTCGTTTCCGTACCTCGCCGCCATGGCCGGGGTCATGGTCCTCGTCGGCGTGTTGAGCGTCCTCAAGCAGCGGATCGCCTACCAGCCGATCCGGACCCGCAGCAACTCGCCGGTCCTGATCATCATCAGCAGCATCGGGCTTCTGATGATCTTGAACCAGACGGCGGTGCTCCTCTGGGGAGCAGAGCCCCTCCAGTACCCGGCTCAAATCGCTGAAGGAGGCCGGCGGTTGGGCGGGGTCTGGTTTCCCATGCAGACCCTGTGGATCATCGGCATCGCCGCGGTGCTCATGCTCGTGTTCCACCTGGTATTCCACCGGACCCAGTTCGGCAGGATGATGCGCGCTGTGGCCGACGACCCCCTGATGTCCCGACTGGTGGGGATCAACGTGAACCACTCGGTGGGCGTGACCTTCCTGGTGGCCGGCGCCCTGGCCGCCGCTGCCGGAGCCCTCTACGCCCCCATCTACTACGCTTCATACGAAATCGGGATCATCGGAGTGAAAGGATTCGCGGCGGCTATCCTGGGCGGGTACGGCAACATCGTCGGGGCGATGATCGGAGGGATCATCCTGGGACAGGTGGAGGCCTTCGGTTCTACCTACATCAGCTCGGCTTACCGGGACGTGCTGGCCTATACCCTGCTGATCCTGGTGCTGCTCCTGCGTCCCCAGGGGATCCTCGGCGAGCGCCGGAGGAGTGACGCATGATGGAACCCACCCGGCCCTCCGCGAGCAGAAACTGGAAGCCGTTCACAGTCTTCGGCCTGCTCCTGATCCTCCTCATCCTCCTCCTTCAGCCTTCCCTGTACGCCGTCACGATGGTGAACTATGCCCTGATCACGGTCAGCCTGGCGGTTTCGCTTCAACTCATCTTCGGGTTCGCCGGGCAGGTGAGCCTGGCCCATGCCGCCTTCTTCGGCATCGGGGCCTATGTCTCGGCCATCTTGAGCGTGAGGTACGGCTGGCCGTTCCTGCTGGCCCTCCCGGCCGCCGGCTTGGCGGCTTCGCTCGTGTCTCTCCTCCTGGCGCCCCTGGGCCGCCTGCGGGAGCATTACTTCGCCATGGCGACCCTGGCTTTCGGTTTGATCACCTACCGGTTCTTCGCCAGCTGGCAGGAGATCACCGGCGGGTGGCTGGGGATCGGGAACATTCCCAAACCGTCCTTCTTTGGGCTGCTCCCCATCGGTTCGGCCAGGGCCTTCCTGGTTCTTCTGGCCGCGGCCCTGGCCGTGCAGTATGTCTTTATGAACAGGCTGACCTCCGGCCGGCTGGGGCGGAACTTCCGCAGCATCCGGGACGACGAGGTGGCCGCGGCATCTCTGGGGATTCCAGTGGGCCGGTCGAAGATGCAGGCCGTGATCCTCGGCTGCTTCTGGGCGGGCCTTGCGGGGAGCCTGATGGCGCACCTGAACGGCTTCATCAGCCCCGAACCCTTCAGCTTCTGGTACTCGGTGCTCCTGGCCCTGATGGTGGTGGTGGGAGGGCTCGGCAGCTTTCCAGGGGCGGCACTGGGATCCATGGGTCTGACCCTCGTCAACGAAGGGCTGAAAGAAACCGTCCTCCTGCGGCCGATCCTCTACGGCGCCCTGATCGTCATCTTGATGATTTACCTGCCGGAAGGGCTTGCCGGCGGCTATCAAAGGTTGTTGGGACGCAGAGGTCGCGGCCGGGGAGGG
>JACPQU010000035.1 GCA_016190305.1 Bacillota bacterium | reverse complement strand
TTCGAACGGGTCCTCGATGTATCGCGCTACATCCTGGACACGAAATCCACCGTCCGGAATGCGGCGACGATTTTCGGGGTATCCAAGAGCACGGTGCACAAGGATATCTCCGAGCGGTTACCCAGGGTCGACCAACAGATGGCCCGCAAGATCCGCAAGGTCCTGGATTTCAACAAGGCGATGCGGCATCTTCGCGGAGGAGAGGCTATGCGGCAGAAATACAAAGGGAAGTAGTCTCGAAGCGTAGAACCCTCTTCAGCAAATTCTACCCTCAGTAAATTCGTCGTCTGCGCGGAAGGGGCTTTGTCCTTGTTCGGTTTCGGCCTGGACATCGGTGTTGACCTGGGGACGGCAACCATCTTGATTTTCGTGAAAAATCGGGGAGTTGTCCTCAACGAGCCGTCAGTGGTCGCCGTGGAGCGTGATACGGGAAAGATCCTGGCCATCGGCGAGGAAGCCCGCCGGATGATCGGGAGAACCCCCGGGAACATCGTGGCCATCCGACCCCTGAGGGAAGGCGTCATCGCCGACTTCGACACCACCGAGAAGATGCTTCGCTATTTCCTGGCCAAAGCGGGGGCCAGGAAAACCTTTTTCCGCCCCAGGATCATGGTCTGCGTCCCCGCCGGGGTGACCATGGTCGAGAAGAGGGCGGTCATCGAGGCCGCCTCCCAGGCCGCCGCCCGTCAGGTTTACCTCATCGAAGAACCGCTGGCCGCCGCCCTGGGGGTCGGGATCGACATCAGCAAACCGAGCGGCGCCATGGTAGTAGACATCGGGGGCGGAACCACCGATATCGCCGTCCTCTCCCTCGGCGGGATCGTCCTCTCCGACTCCATCAGGGTGGCTGGAGATAAATTCGACGAAGCTATGGTCCGGTACCTCAGGCGGGAGAGCAACCTGCTTATCGGGGAGCGCACCGCCGAGGAGATCAAGATCCAGATCGGAACCGCTCATCCCGCCGATGAGGAGCGTTCGATGGAGGTCCGCGGGCGGGACATGGTCACCGGTCTGCCGCGTTCCATCGTCATGAACTCCCGGGAATCCCTGGAAGCCCTTCGGGAACCCCTCGGTGCCATCCTGAATACCATCCGGAACGTCCTGGAGCGGACGCCTCCCGAGCTCGCAGCGGACATCATCGACAAGGGGATCGTCCTTACCGGGGGAGGTTGCCTGCTGGAAGGACTGGACCGGTACCTGGTGTCCGAACTCCAGATCCCCGTGAACAGGGCCGAGGATCCGGTGGCCTGCGTGGCGGTCGGAACCGGCCGGGCGTTGCAGTCCCTGGATATCCTCGAGCCTCACCTGCTCTCCAACCGGCGTAAGTCCTGACCGCCTATGTCCCTCGCGCGCTGGTCCGTTCATCACCGGGTCACCGTCCTGATGGTGATCATGGCCATCGTACTTCTGGGCGGTGTCTCCTACACCAGGATCCCTATCTCCCTTTTCCCTGATCTGGCCTACCCGGCGGCAGCCGTGGTTACATCCTATCCCGGCGCCGCTCCGGCGGAGGTCGAGGCCCAGGTCACCCAGACGGTGGAAGAGGCGGTTGGAACGGTCCCCCGGGTCCGCCGGCTCACCTCCTACTCCCGGGAAGCCTCCTCGGTGGTGATCTCGGAATTCTCCTGGGGGACGAATATGGATACGGCGTCTCTGGACCTGCGGGAACGCCTCGCCTTGATCCAGGACCTCCTGCCGGACGAAGCCGGGGACCCGACCGTGGTCAAGTTCGACCCCTCGCTGAGGGCGATCCTCTATGTCAGCGTTTCCCGGAAGGAGGGAGCCGGCGGGGACGATCCGGCCTCCCTCAAGGAGAAGGTCGAGGAGTCGATCAAGCCGGAGATCCAGCGGATCCCGGGGGTGGCCGCGGTCAGCGTCGCCGGAGGGCGGGAACGCCGGGTCAATGTTTTCCTGGATCCGCCGGCGCTTGCGGAACGGGGGCTCTCCTTCAACCAGGTCGCCGGCGCTCTCCGCGGGCTGAACGTCAATCTCCCCTCTGGAAAACTGGAGGACGGGGATCTCGAGTATCTCCTTCGCGCAGGAAGCGCGGTGGAGGATCTGGAGGCGCTGGGTTCCCTGGCCGTGGGGGCGAGGCCACCGGCCGTGATCCCCACCGGGCCTGCCTCGGCTGCACCCGCCGCTCCCCCTTCAAGCGGGTCCTCCCCTCCGTCCGTTCCGACGGATTCAGCCATTCCGGCGGGTTCACCCGCCCCCGTGATCCTCTCCGAAGTGGCCCGGATTGAGGCCGGGCCGGCCCCCCCGGAGACGATCATCCGGAGCAACGGGCGACCCGCGGTCGGCCTGGGGATCATGAAGCGGGCCGACGCCAACAGCGTGGAAGTCATCTCCCGGATCAGGGCGGAGCTTGACCGGCTGCAAAAGGACCACCCCGACCTGGAGATCCTGACCACCTGGGACGAGTCGCGGTTCATCCTGCGATCGGTGGAAGCCGTCCAGAGTAACCTTCTCCTTGGCGGCCTGCTCGCGGTGGCCGTCCTGTTCTTCTTCCTCCGCAGGCTCATGCCGACCCTGGCGGTGGCGCTGTCCATCCCCATCGCCGTGGTGGCCACCTTCAACCTCCTTTATTTCAACGGGCAGAGCCTGAACATGCTGACCCTGGGCGGACTGGCCCTGGGGGTCGGGATGCTGGTGGACAACTCCATCGTCGTGCTCGAAAACTCCTACCGGCACATCGAGGCTGGAAAGGAAGCCAGGGAGGCCTTCGCCCTCGGGGGAGGCCAGGTGGCCGGGGCAGTCACCGCTTCCACCGCCACCACCCTGGCCGTCTTCCTGCCGATCGTCTTCGTCCCGGGCCTGGCCGGGATCATGTTCAAGGATCTGGCCCTGACGGTGACCTTTTCCCTCCTGGCTTCCCTTTTCACAGCCCTGGCCCTGATGCCCGCGTTCGGGTCGACCCTGCTTCGGGGGCGGCGTGACGGACCTCCGCCCACGCCGGGGACCGTCAGTCGCCGGGAGCGGCGAAGCAGGACGCGAAAGGAGGGCCTTTACGAGCTCCTGCTCCGCGCTGCCCTCCGGCGGAGGGGCCTGGTGCTGCTGGCCGCCGCGGCGGTGACCGCGGCAGTGGGGTGGCCGGCCATGGGAATCGGGGGAGCGTTTATCCCTGCCTACGACCGCGGAGAGCTCTTCATCGAGTTGACTCTTCCGGTGGGGAACACACTTTCGATGACGGAGCAGGCGGCGGCGGAGCTGGAGCATGAGTTGCTGGCGCTGCCCGAGACCGAGGCGGTGTTCACCAGCGTGGGTTCGGTGGACGAGCGGTCTGGTGGGGGTGCGGGGGAAGGTTCCAATGTCGCGGAGATCGTGATGCTGCTAAAGGAGGTGGAGGAGCGCGCCCGGGGAGCGTCGGAGGTGGCCGCCGAATTGAGGGCGCGGTATTCCGACCACCCTGCGGGCCGGGTCGTGGTGGAGGAGCTTCCGGCTTTCCTCCGCATCGGCGGCAGCCCGGTGGAGCTTCAACTGCGCGGCGAGGACCTCGGCGACCTGGAGCGGGCCTCGGGGGAGGTGGCCGGATTGCTCCGGAGGGTGCCCGGTCTGCAGAACGTCCAGACCAGCCTGTCCCTGGCGCGTCCAGAGCTGTCGGTGCGGATCAAGAAGGAGAAGGCGGCCCTCAAGGGGTTCCATCCCCTGGCCCTCGCGTCGGAGGTGCAGACGGCGCTCAGGGGCGCCACCGTCGGCAGGCTCAAGCTCGAGGGCCGGGAGTACGACGTGGTGGTCTCGGCCGATCCCCGGGCGAGGAACAATGCGGATTCCCTACGGAAGCTTCCCCTGGCAGGGCCCGCAGGGGGAGCCGGCTCACTCGGGGATCTGGCGGAGATCGTGGAGAGCCGGGGACCCGGTCAGATTCAGCGGAAGGATAACCAGCGGGTGGTCCTCGTCCAGGCGGACCTGGAGGGGCGCAATCTCAAAGAAGTGGCGGCCGATGTCAGGGCGTGGCTCCCGGATCTGGATCTCCCCGCCGGGATCACCATCCACGAGGGCGGCGAGTACCAGGAGATGGTGGACGCGTTCAGCACCCTGCGGCTGGCCGCCGTTCTGGCCCTGGCCCTGGTCTACATGGTAATGGCGGCCCAGTTCAACTCTCTTCTGCACCCCTTTCTGATTATGTTCTCTCTCCCCTTGGCGTTCATCGGGGCGATCGTCTCCATGCTCCTGGCCGGCTTGCCCTTCAGCGTCCCGTCGATCATCGGGATGATCACCCTGGCCGGGGTCGCCGTGAACAACGCCATCGTCCTGGTGGATCATGTCAATCACCTCCGGCGGGAGGGCATGGACGTCTTGGAAGCGGTGGTGACCGGAAGCCGGACCAGGCTCCGTCCGATCCTGATGACGGCTGGCACCACCATCCTGGCCCTGCTCCCCCTGTCCTTGCGGCCCGGGTCCGGCGCCGAGCTGCAGCAGCCGGTGGCCCTGGTGATCATGGGTGGTCTCATTACCTCTACCCTGATGACTCTCTTTGTGATCCCGGCGGCCTACGCCTTGGTCGAGGGGAGAAAGGTCAAGGAAAAAGGGTAGCATACATAAGGAAAAAGGTAAGAAAAGGTAAAAGGTCCGGCGGGGTCGAAAAGCTAAAAGTCTGCGGCCAAGATGGCTGACTCTAAGAGTTCGGCCCGGTCCGAAAGATCGAGGAGTGATCCCCATCCTGGAGAGCCGACTTATTCAAGAACTCCTCCCCCATCGTCCCCCTTTTCTGCTGGTGGATCGGATCACCGAACTGGTCCCCGGTGAGCGGGCGAAGGGGATCAAGAACGTCACCATCGGGGAGCCTTTCTTTGCAGGTCACTTCCCGGGAAATCCGGTGATGCCCGGGGTCCTGATCGTGGAGGCCCTGGCCCAGGTAGGCGCGGCGGCCTTGCTGGCCCTGGAGGCGAACCGCGGGAAGCTGCCTCTGTTCATCGGGATCGAGGAATGCCGCTTCCGCCGGCAGGTGATCCCGGGTGACTCCCTCACCCTCGACATGGAAATTGTCCATCCGGTGCGCCGGATCGGGCGCGGTCACGGCCGGGCCACGGTGGACGGGGAGCTGGCCGCGGAGGCCGAAATCCTGTTCACCCTGGTGGATTTCCCGGGAAACCAGGGATAGAGCCGACGGCTTCTTGCCGGGCGCGTCCCCGCACCAATCCTTCTTGATCCCCCACCCTCTAGTGCGGACACCATGTTTATAGCAGGTAACCCCTTTTGGATCGACGAATTTCTTCTGAATCTACGGATTTTTCCGTGCATTTTTCGCATCGATCTGCAAAAAGGGTCGATTTTATAGCGGATCGATCACGTCGGACATGTGAAAGGTCCAGGGGAGAGTGGCCTTTGTTCAGGTTCGGCCTCAACGGGAAACGCGTTCTCCTGATCCTGGCCGACGGCCTCGGAATGAACCTGGCTGTTTACGCGGCGCTCCTGGCACGGTTCGAGGGACAGGTGCCGGAGGTCTTTCTCCGCGCGTACCTGGAGGCCGCGATCCCTTACACCCTCGCGAGCCTGGTCGTCTATTTCCTCTCCGGGCTTTACCACCGGGCCTGGAAGTACGCCAGCCTGCCTGAGGGCTTGCTCCTGGTCCGCAGCACCTTGGCCGGGTCCCTGATCCTCGCCCTGCTCGTTCTGTTCCCGGCTGGTGCAGGCTTCCCCCGGAGCGTGCTGATCCTGGGCTGGATCTTCACCCTGATGACCGTCTCCGTGAGCAGGCTCGCCGGAAGGATCCTCGCCAACATCCTGGTTCACGAAGGTCGGGCGGTGTCGTCCCGCCGCCGGACCATCCTGGTGGGAGCAGGAGACGCCGGGGCCATGGTGGCCAGGGAGCTGGCCAAGCACCCGGAGATCCCGTTCCAGCCGGTGGGTTTCCTGGATGACGACCCCGCCAAGAAAGGAATGCGGGTTTTCGGCCTGCCGGTCCTGGGTACGCGGCAGGACCTGGAGGCGGTGATCCTTTCCCAGTCGGCGGCGGAAGTGATCATCACCATGCCTTCGGCGCCGGCCGGGGTGATCCGGGAGATCCTGGCGACCTGCAGCCACCTCCAGATC
>JACPQU010000199.1 GCA_016190305.1 Bacillota bacterium | reverse complement strand
GCGTCCGGCCCTGCGCTCCTTGCTCGAGAAAGGGTGTTTCGACCGCCTGGTGGTGTTAAAAAAAGGGGAGAGAGGCCGGCGGGTCTTCGAGTTCTACGAGATGCCGGGGGAGACCGGCGGTTACCGTCTCCTCGGCGCACAATAGCCGGAGGCCGGGAACGGCGGCGCGGGAAGCCGGGAAGACTGGGACGTCGACGAGCGTGGGAAGTGGAAAACGGTAGACGGAAGACGGATCCGGCGGAGGGGGTCGGTGGGAGTGCTCAAGCTGATTGGAGCCGGAATGATCCTGGTCGCGAGCACGGCCATGGGGTTCAGCGTCGCCGCGATGTACCGGAACCGGCCCGCTGAGCTGCGGAGCCTGCAGTCGGCCCTGAAGCTCCTGGAGAGCGAGATCGATTACGCCTCCCGGCCCCTGCCAGAGGCCCTGGCCGAGGTCGCCCGGCGCCTTTCGGGCCCCGAACGGATCCTCTTGAACCGGGCCTCCCAGCTCCTGGGCCACGGTGACGTTTCTTCCGCCAGGCGGGCCTGGGAGCTGGCGGTGGAGGAGTATTTCAGCGCCTCAAGCCTTTCCGGGGCCGACCGTGATGTCCTGATCGACCTGGGGAGATCCCTGGGCATCTCTGACCGGGATGATCAGATCAGGCACCTGCGCCTGGCCCTCAGCCGGCTGGTCCGTCAGGAGGAAACAGCGGAAGAAGATCGGAGCCGCAACGAGCGGCTGTGGCGTTACCTTGGGATTCTCAGCGGGGGAGTCCTGGTGCTCATCTTCATCTGAGACCTGAAACGGGGTGATCCGGGTGACCCTCTGGAACGTTGACCTGATTTTCAAGATTGCCGGCCTCGGGATCCTGATCTCGGTCCTCAACATGGTTCTCCGGCAAGCGGGCAAGGAGGAACAGGCCCAAATGCTCACCCTGGTGGGAGTGGTCATCGTCCTCATGATGGTCATTCGCCTGGTGTACCAGCTTTTCGAGAACGTCAAGGTGATGTTCCAGCTCTAGGGGCGGGGGCTCATCCGTTGGATATCTTTAGAATCGTCGGTTTTGCCCTCCTCACGTCATTGTTCATGGTCCTGCTCCGACGGGAACGCCCAGAGCTGGCCCACGTGCTGGCCATCGCCGCCGGGACGGTAATCCTGATCCTCGTCACCAACCGGGTGGTGGGAGTGCTCGAGGTGGTGGCACAGCTTGCCGATCGCGCGGGGGTTGATCGGCTCTACCTGGGAACGCTCCTCAGGGTGATTGGGGTGGCCTACATGGCCGAGTTCGGGGCCCAGGTGTGCAAAGATGCCGGAGAAGGGGCTCTGGCCTCCAAGGTGGAGCTGGCTGGAAAAGTGATCATCCTGATCCTGGCGGTGCCCATCGTCCTGGCTGTTTCCGACATGGTGCTGACGCTCCTGCTGTAGGCGGGGGGGCCGCCGTTTTAAAACCTGGCGGGACCCGGGGCGCAGCCCGGGCCCTGATTAAGGGGAAAGTGGAAAGGGGAGAGCACACCTGGTCACGGGGGGCCCCGGACGGGGGCTGATCTTCACGGGGATCATCATCGGGGTTGCTGTTCTGCTCCTCACCGTGGCCGTACCGGGGCGGGCCGCGGGGCAGGAAACAGGAGCGGCCCTGCCTCCCGCTTCCGACAGCGGTCCGGGCGTCCCGCTGGACCCCGCGGAGCTGATCGAGCGCCAGCTCGAGGCCATCGAACGGGAAAACTGGGCCGGACGCGTCACGGAGTTGAACAAGGAGCTCGACGGGCTCGTTCCATCTTTGAATCTGCGCGACGTGCTCAAATCCATCCGGAACGAAGATGGAGGCCTTGACCTGGGGGCTTTTGCCGGGGGATCGGTGCGGTTTCTGGCCCGGGAGTTCCTTTCCCAGTTAGGTCTTCTGGGTCGCCTGATGCTGCTGGCCGTCTTGATCTCGTTGCTCCAGTTGTTGCGCGCCTCGTTCGAAGGGGAGGCCATCGGCCGGCTGTCAAGCTGGGTCTGCTACCTGGTGCTCTTCCTCGTCGCCCTGCGCAGTTTCCAGGAGGCGGCCGGGATCGCCCGCGGAGCGGTGGACACGATGAGCAGCTTCATGCTTGCCACCCTCCCCTTGATGTCCGCCCTATTGGCCGCGGTGGGAGGGATCGGTTCGGCCGGGCTGCTTCACCCGCTCATGGTCGGCGCGGTCAACATAGTGGCCCAGGGGATCGCGCAGATCGTGATCCCCCTCATTTTCCTCTCCGGGGTGGTGGCCGTCGCCGGCACGCTGTCCGAGAAGATCCGTCTTAACGGGATCGCCGGCCTCCTTCAGACGGCGGCCCTGACCATACTGGGCCTGGGATACTGCGTGTTCCTCGGGGTGATTGCGGTCCGCGGGCTGGGGTCGGCGGTTGTGGACGGGGTGGCCATCCGGGGGGCCAAGTTTCTCAGCGCCTCGTTCATTCCGGTGGTGGGGAAGATGTATGCCGAGGCCCTGGACGTGGTCGCCGGCGGCACCCTGATCCTGAAAAATGCCGTCACCATCACCGGGGCCGCCGGGATCCTGCTCCTGGCCCTAGGCCCCGCCCTGAAGATCGCCTCCCTCTCCCTGGTTTAT
>JACPQU010000204.1 GCA_016190305.1 Bacillota bacterium | reverse complement strand
TCGGAAGGTAATCCTTTCCTGGAAGACGAATATTTACCATAAAGATCCAGCAGGTTCTCTTCCGGGAGGCGCCTTTATGCAGGCAGAGCTTGATCGTACTCCCCAGGCCCTGGTGGTTAGGTTGATCGGGGAGTTGGATCACTTTTCAGTTCAGGGTATGGGGCCGAAGATCGACCGCCAACTGTCGCGGATCAAACCTCCCAACCTGGTCCTGAACCTCAAGGGGTTGACCTTTCTTGATAGTTCTGGAGTGGGGCTAATCCTCGGACGGTACCGGCAGGTCAGGGCCAAGGGGGGTACGGTTGCGGCCTGCCACCTGGGCCCCCAGGTTCGAAAGGTCTTCGACATCGCCGGACTCTCCGATCTGCTCCTCCTTTGCCGAAGTGAAAGCGAGGCTCTCAGCCGGTTATGAGCATCACCAACGAGATGACCCTGGAGATTCCGAGTCGGCCGGAGAACATCGCCCTGGCAAGAGTCGCCGTTTCCGCTTTCCTCGCCCCCCTTGATCTCCTAGTCCATGAGCTTGATGACATCAAACTGGCTGTCTCGGAAGCGGTGACCAACAGCGTGTCCCACGCTTACCCTGGAGGGGAAGGGATTATTCGGATCAAGGCCCGCCTGGAGGATTTCACCCTTCACTTGTGGATCGAAGACGAGGGGCGCTGTCCCCCGCACTCCGAGGGGCTTGGTTTCACCCTCATGCGTGAGTGCCTGAATGAACTCGCGGTTACGGCCGGGGAGACGGGGGGCACCACCGTGTACATGCGGAAGCTTTTTCCCGGCTCCAAGGCCTGATTCCCTCCATACCCCCCTCCGTTGAACAATCCGGGCGGCGGGCCGGGATCCTATCCTCCAACGGGGCCCGGTGGTATAATCCGAAATGGTATAGATCGGCAATCGGTAAGATCATCCTATACAAGATCGATATCCAAGATCAATGAATGAAACAAAGCCGTGAATACCCCGGCTGCGTGGGTCGGGTCGCACACCGCCGGGACCAGTTGGGTAAGATTAGTAGATACCTGCCAACCGGCTAAAGGCCGTTGGAGGGAGAAGGAGAGATTCACCGTGAGCTTGGTTCAAGAGGTCTCTTCAACCCAGTTTCCAGTCGAGGTACTTGGCATCAAGGAGCCGACACTCGTGGACTTTTGGGCACCATGGTGCGGTCCCTGCAGGATCCAGGCGCCAATCCTTGAGGATTTCGCCGCCAAGGTAAAAGGTAAGATTCAAGTCCGGAAACTGAACACCGATGAAAACGGGGATACCGCAGCGCAGTATGGAATCCGCAGCATCCCGACCCTCATCCTTTTCAAGGATGGGAAAGAGGTTGATCGGCATATCGGAGTGGCCCAGGCCCAGGAGCTCGAAAAGTGGGTCGGCGCTCATGTCAAGGTCTGACCGGATCCCCGCGGGTACTTAAGAAGATGCCTACAGACGATCTGCATCTCATCATCATCGGCGGGGGCCCCGCCGGGCTCACCGCCGGGCTTTATGCCGCCCGGGCCCGTCTCAACGTGCTCCTTGTCGAGCGAGGGAGCTTCGGGGGGCAGGTTTTGACCACTCACAAGGTGGAGAACTACCCCGGCTTCCCCGAGGGAATCCCGGGCCCGGAACTGGCCGACCTTTTCCAGCAACACGCGAAGGCCTTCGGACTGGAGACCCGGAGCGAAACCGTCCGGAAGGTATGGACGGAAGACGGCATGTACTTGGTCGAACTGGGGGATCATACCCTTCGGTCGAGCAGCCTGATCCTGGCTTCCGGCTCGCGCCCGCGGCAACTGGGAGTCCGCGGCGAGGGCCGTCTCCGGGGCCGCGGTGTATCTTACTGCGCTACCTGTGACGGGGCCTTTTTCCGCGGCGAGGATCTCGCCGTCGTTGGCGGCGGCGACTCGGCGGTGGAAGAGGCCCTCTTTCTCACCCGCTTCGCGCGTGCCGTCACGATCATCCATAGGCGAGACGTGCTCCGGGCGACTCCCATCCTCCAAGAACGGGCCAGACAGCACCCCGCGGTCAGCTTTCTATGGAATACGGTGATTGAGGAGATCCTGGGGGAACAGCAGGCGGTCGGCGTTAAAGCCCGAAACCTCAAGGACGGGACCGTTAACGAGGTGAACTTCGGAGGGATCTTCATCACCATTGGGCATGAACCGGAGACGGATTTGTTCAAGGGCCTGGTGGAGTTGGACGGGGACGGTCATATTGTCGCCGATGAGGCTACCTTAGCTACTTCAGCCCCCGGCGTTTTTGCCGCTGGGGATGTCAGGCGCAAGGTACTGCGCCAGGTCGCCACTGCTGTCGGTGACGGGGCGCTGGCCGTCCATAGCGTGCTCAAGTACCTGGAGGACAAGGCCCTGCTGCCTTAGATTACGGCCAAAGACTACGCCAGCAGATTACACCTGTGAATTACAACCACCCTGAATCAAAGCCCCTGCATCCTTTTTTAACTGCCCAAGCGCCATCCCGGCGGAGGATCTGAAATGATCTTTGCCCCGATTCAAACAACCCTCTTCATAGGGCCCTTTTCCCTGTCATAAACATAACCGACAATTGTTTCTCCAGGTACCCCGAAGGGTGGGACCTGGGCAGGGCGTTATCCACATGCGTAAGAGGAGGGGTCACGTTGCAGGTACGCCGGGTCCTGAAATTTTTAGCGGCCGTGGTACTGATTTTGTTACTTGCCCTGGGGGGAAGCGCATGTCGAAAGAAGCAGACTCCAGCTCAACCCCCGCTGAAAGAACCGGCTTCCGCGAGCCCGACCGAGGTCAGTTCGCCCGAAAAGAATGAACCGATCCTTGATCCCTCCAAGGAATACCGCCCCCGGATGGTCTACTACGTAGATCCGAGCGGTTCTCAATTGGTGCCGCTGACGGTGCAGGTGGAGAAAGTAGAGGGGATTGCCCGGGAAACGTTAAAACAGCTGGTTCGATCTGAAGAAAACGTTTCCATGGCCGCCGGGATGGGTGCTCAGCCGACCATTCCGATAGATACCGAGATCAGGGGGCTTTCAATCCGGAACGGCCTGGCAAGGGTCGATTTTTCCAAGGAGCTTCTAGACTATAGCGGCTTTGACCAGGAAAGGCTAATGGTCGAAAGCATCGTGTGGACCCTGACCGAATTCCCCACGGTGCAGAGCGTGCAGATCATGGTGGAAGGGAAGATCCTGTCCACGCTCCCCGGCGGAACCCGCGTGGATAAGCCCCTCCGCCGGTAGGTTCCACGCCGCGCCCTGAACGGCAAGGCAGGATCCAGGCCTTGAACGGGTAACTTGAAAGTTAAGTTTGGGCAGGTCTCGGCCGGCGTTCTCGAGGGTATCGGATCCTTCGGGGTGCCGGCCGGTTTCCCCTCAGGCCTGCCTTCGGGGCGAACCATGAATCGGGCTTCGGGGCTTGCCAGGATGGTTATTCTACAGCAAGTTAATTAGTAAGTGTTCCTATATATTGTTGGGGCTTGACTGAACCACCTGGCAGCCCGGAGTATTGTTTGATGGAAACTGGAGCATTGAAGCCGGAAGGCATCATCGTAAGCATTGTAGTATTGGACAAGCATAGCCGGTAATGGAATTGCCGTTATGAACACGTCAATAAAAAAGAATCACCTGTTAATAAGGTGCAAGTCCGAGAAGGGGAGGTGACCAGGGTGGCGGTTTGGGTGTGCGAAAGTTGCGGTTTTGAGAAAGATGCCCGTTGTAAGCCCCAGAAGTGCCCCCAGTGTGAGGGGAAAGGGACCTTTGGAAAGAAGTAGGAGCTTAACGGAATAGCGGAAGAGATCGTTTTCAGGCTTCAGGTTCATGTCTCAAGAGCTTGCGGGGAGACCTATGAATAGGGCGGAAGCGGGCGGAACGGATCGCTCGTGCTCTCAAAGCGGTCCGTTCGCCGCTCAACCGGCCGGCACGAAACCGGCAGTGCCACTGCCAGATTCGGAGTTCGTCCGGCAGGAACTGGTCACCCTGTCCGATCTTCTGGCGTTACTATACCCCGGGGATCCCGCCGATCCGTTGTTGTTTCCCACTCCTCTTTGGGCAGCCCGCGACCCCATCGATCTTCTGGTGGCCGCGATCCTGTCCCAGGCTACCTCCGACCGTAATTCGAAGCGGGCTATGGAGTGCCTCAAACACGCATTTCCCGGCTGGAAAGAGGCCGCAGCGGCCCCGGTAAGGAAGTTGGCCGCTGTGATCGCGTCGGGCGGTCTGGCTGACACCAAGGCGCCTCGGATCCAGGCCGTCCTGCGGGCTCTGAATCTCCACGAGGGTGGAGAACTCGACTTTCTACACGGGCTGAGCATCGAGGATGCCTTCAAGTTCCTGACCGGCCTGCCGGGGGTGGGTCCTAAGACCGCGGCATGTCTCCTGCTTTTCGGATTCGGGCGCCCGGTCTTTCCGGTTGATACGCATATCCTCAGGATTCTCCGCCGCCTGGGGCTCCTTCCCGTCAAACTCGACGCCTCCAAGGCCCAAGCGCTTCTGTCCGGCTTGATTCCCCCGGAAAATGTGCTTGGGCTCCACCTGCGGCTCATCGAGCACGGCCGTCGGGTTTGTCGCTCCCGGAACCCTTTGTGTCACAGTTGCGGGCTCGCGGCGAGATGCAGAAGACAACTGTAAAACACCTGTAAAACAACCGCAACACAACTGTAAATCAACTGAAAGTATAATTATGGACGTAACCGGATCAGGTTCCCGACAGGCATCCAGGCCTGTAAGGACACGGAAACCTGTCTCTGAAAACGTCATCCAGGCATGCGATTCGAATTGCCATGCCCGCTTTCCCCCATCTTAAGCTGATGTAGGTAGATATTTCCATGGATGTATATTGCGGGGCAATGTAGCCTTGGGATATAGTGTCAACTATATTACATTTGGGTAAAAAGAAGGGAAGTGTCAGCGTGGGCGGTGTCAGCGCGGGCAGCGGGACATGCAAAGCAGAGGCCTCAGATCCGGGTTATCAATTTCCTCCTTCCCCCTCTCCCGAGACCCTGGAGTGGG